>JAUWSR010000281.1 GCA_030609975.1 Acidobacteriota bacterium
ACTACCGATGCCTCCAATGCGGTCGGGGAAGGAATCTGGACTTTTACGGAATTCAAACAAAATGAATTTATAGCTTTTGTCAGATTTCAGGAAGATATCTTGACCCACTGCAAGATTACAGTGTCAGGTAATCAAGACGGAACCATTACCGCCACTTGGAACATCACGCAAACGGCTTTATCAGAAGAGGGCAACCGGATCATAAGTAACCTGCCTGAAAAGTCCAGCCATTCGGCTGGTCTGGAGAAGATGCTTACATATTATCTCCAAAACAAAAAAGGATTTCTCCACAAACTGCATTAATCGGTTTCCACAGACCCTTTCATCACCGCAGATTCTTCCGGCAGCCAGTTTGTTAGCAGCAGCTTCGATTCGTGATTGATCCAAGCTGGACATTAGGTCAACTCTTTTGACAATTGCCAGAATTGTCTAGGGTTTACAATCTTTGCTGAGCCGTATTTTTTGAGAATTAGCAGATCCTGATCCCCGGTAACAATATAGTTGACTCTGGCTGATTCCGCTAAAGCCAGAACATGTTCATCCTCAGGATCTCTACAAATACCTGGTTTCAAACTTTTTGTTTCAAAGGAAATTGCATATTCTGATAAGTAATCGAGTATTTCCATAATGAGCGGTTGGGGAAGTTTGATTTTCTTTTTCAATCCTTTTTGGACTTCTTTGATCAGAGCTGGGCTGATAACGACTTCATATCGATCCAAGCAAAGTTCAAAAACAGCGTGGCATAATCCGTGTGTTGCGAAAGAAGAGATGATGACATTTGTATCGAGAATGACCTTCATGAAATCAACTTATAAACATCCTCGTCGGTGAGAATGCCTTGAGATTCGGCAAAAGGCAGAATTTTATTTCTTATTCCTCGAAATTTGCGAATTGCAATATACCTGTTGAGAGAATCTCTGACAAGATCGCTGACCGGTATCGATTCTTCCTGACTTATCTTTTTCAACTCTTTCCTCAAGTCATCTGAGATGCGAATGGTTAAGGTTTGCTTCATTTCTCCACTCCGTACTACATTGTAGTACGCTTGGACGTATGAGTCAAATCAGACCTGATAGGCACCTCATAAATATTCATAGTTTCTGATTAATAAAACAGACGCACAAGCGAGCCCATTATTCTCGGATGACATACAAAAGACAGCGCTCGTCATTTTTCATCTGGAATGTGAGAAGGGGAGCGATTTGGTTTTAAAGGGCGTGATTTTATGAATTATCGTGAAAAACCTGGGCGGTGAATATCTCAACCTCCGCCCCCGTCTTCCAAGCATTCTCTGGCAGTCCGGCTTTGAGGCTGCCGTGGTTGAGATAGGTTTCCAAGTCCCACTTCCATTCCAGGGGAACCTGGGGAAGCAGCAGGCCTCGGTTTAGGCCCTGAGAGATGATGATGCCGTGCTTGCCGACTTCGATCTCTGAGATGTCCTTGATCTGCCGTGGAAGACTGAGCACAGAGATCTCGATGCTGGTCCGGGGCAGCTCTTCCGTGCTCAAGGGCGGGAAACGGGTATCCTTCGAAGCCGCTAAGACAGCAGCCTCGATCACGCTCAGGTAAAGAGGATCGTGCGGTAGGGGATAACCGATGCAGCCGCGCAGGTTCTCGTCGAGCTTTAAGGTGACAAAAGCTCCCCGCTTTTCCTGCAGGAGATCATCCTCGATCTCCATCTTGAGATGTTTCCCTTTATCGAGATAGTAGGCAATAGCTTCGCGCGCAAGTCTCAGGAGAAAGCGCTGTTGATCCGCGTTCAGGCTGCTTTCAGACATTTCCCTGCCTCATGGTTTCCTTTTTGATCTTTAAGGGAGAAAGAAAGAATCTGTCCGCATAGTCTATGGAATAGGCTTTCATGTCCGGATCTTTCCCAGAAGATACCTGGACTTCCAACAGGACTTTACCCATAAATAAGGGGCAAAACAATCGCTCCCGCTTGGTATTGTTGGGTAGGAATGTGAAAAATCCCAGGATTTTCTCATCCAGCAGTTGGTCGAGGTTGATGTACTTTGCTTGCGCCGCGGCCACTCGGAAGGGAGCTGAAAATACGGATTCCACAAAATATCGCTGTCCCCGCTTATGCCCGATAAGGAATCCGTCTGGGCAGGAAGAGAATGAAGCCAGGGCGCGGAAGTGAGTTCGTGCCGCTCGTGTCAGGTAAACATCCATAGTCGTCATTATAGCAAAATGCTGAGCCTCGTTAAATGATCCCCAGAAGGGGGGCCAGGAAAGTGAGACTCAGCCAGATGATCAGAATACCCGCCAGGTTGAGCCAGAATCCGTATTTTATCATCTGGGGCAGCCGGATCATGCCTGAACCATAGATGATGGCATTGGGGGGTGTGGCCACAGGAAGCATAAAGGCAAAGCTGCAGCCGATAGCACAGCCCAGCACGGGCGGAAGCGGATTTACTGACGCAGCCAAAGCGATCGCGATGATGATGGGAATGATCATATTGGCTGATGCGGTATTGGAGGTTAACTCAGTCAGAAAAACACTCAAGGCCACGGAAAGAAATGTGATCAGCGCCAGACTGGCGGAATTTCCCCCAAGCGATATAAAATATCTACCGATGGCATCAGCCAGGCCGGTTTCAAACATCTGAAACCCCAGGCTCAAGCCTCCTCCGAACAGCAAAAGAGTTCCCCAATCAACCTTGAGCGCTTCCTTAAAAGTGAGGGTAAACTCTCCTCGACTCAGGTTGACCGGCAGGAAAAACAACAGGCCCGCTCCGATCATGGCTGCCACAGCTTCGGGAAATCTTGCGTGCAGCCAGAGGTAGAGAGGGGCCTCTCTTCCCATGGTTAGAGAGATGATCCCAGGAAAAGTCCAGAGAAAGACGGTCACGGAGAAGGCTATCAACACATTGCGTTGGGCCCGATTGAGCCCGGGATTAACTGAGGATTTTAAAAAGGAAATGTCGACTTTCGCCTTTACAGCCTCTCCCTGGGTTTTGATCTGAGATCTCATGAAAAAATAAAGCACCACGAACATGGGAATCAAGACCAGGAAACCTAAAACCATCCACTGGAAAAAGTTTACTCTGTAATCGATAAGCTTTTCCAGCATTCCGATCGCGATCAGGTTTGGGGGACTGCCGATAGGAGTTCCGATCCCTCCCACTGAAGCGGAATAGGCCAGAGTCAGGAGCAGGACAACACCAAAAGAAGCGTGACCTTTATGCAGCGCTTCTTTGGGAAAAGCTTCCAGGATTCCCAGCGCTATCGGGAACATCATCGCCGTGGTGGCCGTGTTGCTGATCCACATAGACAGGACCATCGAGGTTAAACCTAAGGCTAACAGTATACGGGATCTTTTGTGGGCGATGGATTTGAGGGACAAAACGGAATAGGCCAGTTTTTGATCCAGACGGTGCACACACATAGCCCGTGCCAGAATAAAACTGCCTAAAAAAAGAAAAATGATAGGATTGGCGAAAGGTGCCAGCGCTTCTTTGATGGGGCAGATATTGAGGATTGTGAGGAAGACGGGGATCAGAAAGGCGGTTACAGGGATAGGTAAACACTCTGTGACCCACCAGACCACAACCAGCAGGAAGACGGCTAGAAGGTTATGAGCCCTAGGATTGTGTGACAAAACAGGGGAGATGTAGGCCAGAACGAATAATAAAGGGCCAAGAACGAAGCCGACTCTTTTGCGTGTCTCCATGTTGACCTATTGAGGAGAGGATTGCTTAGTGGCCCAAATGATCAAACCATATTTCCGTTGAAAAAAGAACAATTTATCCAAACGTGTGAGCAGCCAGATCAAAGGATAGACCAAAGAATAGGCTTTGAATGCTCGCTTTTGTGAGGAGAATTCATGGGATGTGGTAGGACGGATATGGCCGTCTCTCAGCCCCTGGGGCTCTCCGGTAGAGAAAAACCGGGTGTAGGCCAGGTTGAGCATAAGCTCGGCCAGCTCAGTGAGAAATCCGGAAAAGGCTCTGTGTTGAGTGTATTCCAGCTCGGCCTTTTTCAATAGCCTTTTTAAGTCACGCAGGGTGTATCCCTCACGTTTATGACCGTAAAATTCCAACTTCATCCCGAGTGCGGGCCGGATCCTGTGCAGCACAAAGAACCTGCCTGTTCGAGGAACGGCCAGAATGAGCTCCCCCCCAGGCTTCAGGCACCTGTAGATCTCCTGCAAACACACCAGATCGTCATCCAGATGTTCCAGATAATCGAGACTGATGACCCTGTCCAGCAATCCATCTTTGAGGGGCAGGGCATCCGGCGGGATCTGCATAAGGTTTTTTTCAAGGAGTTCTGATGAGGTCTTCAGGTTGAGGAAATCCAGGTCACAGCTCAGCCACTGCCCTCCCTTTTTCCGTGGGTAGTAGCTCAGGATCCCTTGAGCGCATCCCAGATCCAAAGTAGTGGACGAGGGATCGATGTTCAGATGTTTATCCAGCAGCTCGAGTTTCTCTCTCTTTTTTAAAGACTTAGAGGAGACCTGGAGCTGCCAGTGTTCATCCCTCATTGGCGAAATTATATTGTCTTTATGTCCAAAAGACAAGGTGGACAGCTATAAGTAGGCATCTTCATTTCCATGATGATTATTCATAAACGGAAGGATTTTTCAATGAAATCCGGAAGCATCCCCAAAACCGGGATTGATGCAAAGACGGGTATGTTACATAGAATTTGGGGATGAAATAAGCGACATTGGAGGATTTAGCCTTAAATGATCTTTAACGCGGTTGATGTGTATCTGAGGTTAAGGTAGCGGGGGATATGTAAACATGCGGAGTTCCGCAGAGCCGAGAAAAACAGAGAGGGAATGGCGTTAAAAATCCGACTGGAGCGAAGCCATCCCCAAATTCTGGTATCACCACGGAATTAAGGATGC
>JAUWSR010000121.1 GCA_030609975.1 Acidobacteriota bacterium
ACAGTTGCTTCAGGCTTCCAAACTCGAATTCGGCTTTAGATACGGGATGCGCAAGGTTGCAGATGAGGTTATAAAAAAAGTTTATGGTGACGGATATGTCTACAATCCTTACATCCGTTGGATGCCCCATCACTTTTTTGCCTTCGAGATTGCCTACGAGGGGGGATATGCAAAAGAGGCTCCTATCGGGCTTTTTGAGGAAAACAGCACACTGTCTGTGACCGGGTGGGAAATATGCATGGTGCTGCACTACCGCTTCAACCGGTTTGATCCCTATGTCCGTTTCGGCTACGCCAATTACCAGTATAAACAGGAGATCGATAGCGAATTTATCCGCCAACAGGTCGATCATAGAAAGGCGACATCTCTGATTGCGGGAGGATTGAAGGTCGAGCTTTATAAAGGGCTGAACTTCGGGGGCGAAGTTAAATATTCCCCGATGAAAGTCCAACCGTTCGAAGTTGAAGTGGATCTCAGCGGTCTCCGTTACCTGCTGAGCCTCAGCTACGAATTCAATTATTGACCTGAACAAACTCTCCCGCCGGCGTTTCATACAAACTTCCAGCCTGGCCGCCATGGGGCTCTTGAGCCCGGGCACGCCTTTTGGCCACAAAGATTCTTTGTTTGCGCGGCAGGTTGGAGCTGAAGAGATCGGTTTCGGGCCACTCGTGCCGGATCCTAAGGGAATACTCAACCTGCCCCAAGGATTCTCTTACAAGATCATCTCCCGCTGGCAGGAGACCATGTCGGATGGTTTTTTGGTGCCGGGAAATGCAGACGGAATGGCGGCCTTTACCGGTCCGGATGGCCTGACTGTCGTCCTGCGCAACCACGGCTTTGCCTTCGAAGTTGAAGTCCGGACCAAGCAGGGGATCCAAAGGCCTCGTCCTCTCAAGGCATTGGGACGATTTATCCATGAGGGTGTGGCTGTTCTTCCGGAAAAAAATGTCATCTATCAAACAGAAGACCAGAGTGATTCCATGTTTTACCGCTTCCTTCCGGAAAAACCAGGCGATCTGACCAATGGGAAACTGCAGTGTCTTGCGTTGGTGGGGAAGCCCGGATTCGATACACGCAACTGGCGTGAGCAAAAACTCCTAGAGGGGGAAAAAGCCCCGGTGGAGTGGATCGACCTGGAGGATGTCGATACCAAGAAAAATGACCTGCGGCTGCAGGGTTTTCAAAAAGGCGGAGCCCGATTTGCCAATGCCGAAGGTATCGCTTACGGCGGGGGAGCCGTCTATTTTGACTGCATCTTCGGGGGTCCGAACAAAGCCGGGCAGATCTGGCGGTATTTCCCTAGTCCTCATGAAGGAACAGATCAAGAAAAGCAAGAGCCTGCTCAACTGGAGCTTTTCCTTGAGCCCAACAACAAAAGGCTCTTGTACAATCCCGACCAGATGACCATTTCCCCCTGGGGAGATCTATTCATTTGTGAAGACAATCCTCAGAGAAAGTTCCTGTGGGGAATCACAATCCGTGGCCAATTCTATCTTTTTGCCATGAATGTCAAAGATGACTCAGAATTGGCGGGAGTCTGTTTCTCTCCCGATAGAACGACCATGTTCCTCAACATGCAGAATATCGGACTCACCTTTGCCATTACCGGCCCCTGGATAACAGGCTAAAATTCCTAGGCAGGATAAACTCTATTTGTGTCCTGTTCTGTCTGCGAGTTGATCTTCTCCAGGGACAAGATCCGCCCTGTGTTTTTCCACTTCCCGCAAAAGCTCTGCAATGACATCCGGATGGTCAGAGGAGAGGTTGTTCTGCTCCGAGGGATCATGCTCCAGGTGAAAAAGCAGAGGAGGATCATGATACGTGTCCTACGCTCCAATCGATCTCCTCGATCGCGTCTCCGTAGAGCCCCCTCAAGCTCCGGTCTTGAAAATCCTGTGAGGCGAATAGGGGGACATGGGGGAAGGTTTGGGCGTAATACAGAAAAAACGGAGAGTCTTTGTGATCCCGGATGAATCGCATTGCTTCTTCGGTGTAGCGTTGGGTCAGGGTGAATTGGTCGGCAGGGCGCTCGATGACCTCCTCGTTACGCAAAAGAGGAATATTCCAATATTCACTTTTTGGATCCTGAAAGGCCCGGATCTCCGGTGGTGCCACGTGATCCATGTCATTGGAATAGGGGATACCATAATAGGTGTCAAAACCTTGTCTGGTAGGAAGGTAGGGGGAAAGATGGCCCAGGTGCCACTTGCCCACGCAGGCCGTTGTGTAGCCCAAGGGCTTTAGGAGTTCGGCGATTGTGAACTCTGTGGCGGGGAGCCCTCCGGTTGAGTCCGGGAAAAGCACATCCTGTTTGTCGCTGCACATACCGCTGCGGATGGGGTATCGCCCTGTGAGCAGAGCCGCCCGGCTGGGAGTACACACGCTGCAGGCCACATAAAAACTGGTCCATTTTTGTCCTTCCTGGACCATGCGGTCGATGTGCGGCGTGCGGATGCTGGGGTGCCCAAAAGCCCCGATATCACCATAACCCAGATCGTCACAAAAAATGATGATGAAATTGGGAGGTGTGATCTCTGGCGAATTTCCGGAACACGCCCAGGCCGAGAGTACGATAAGAGCGGAGATGCTCAAAATCAATATCGATAGCGGTGCCTTATTCTTGGTGGTCATTTTTCCCCCTTGATCATTTGTTTCCCCTTGTCCTTGCGAGCGAAGCGAAGCAATCTCATTGTTTCACCGATGCACAATGAGGTTGCTTCGGCCTTTCAGGCCTCGCAATGACAATAGGGTTGCTTCGTCGCAGCGCTCCTCGCATCAAAGGATTAAGCCTCTGATATCTTCAGCTTTCCGGTGTCGATCTCTCCCAGCCCATGTTCATGCGCCATCTTGATCATGAGGATATCCTCGCCCTTGTACCCGAGGAAACCCGACACATAGGAATCTACTGCTACGCGGTCCACACCGGCTATGACCTTTTCCAGTTTTTTGAGCTTACCAGGGCCGAAAGGTCCATTGCTGGTGACAAACTCTGTAGCATCCACTACACACAGGTCCGGTTTTCTGAGCAGGTTGAGGTCGGCAATACACTGAGAGAGGAAGGGGACATCCTCGTAATAGCCCTTGGATTTTGGATTTGAACCCGTGTGAAAATAGCGATTCGAGGGACCCGAAACACCCATGTAGTTTTTCAGTGTTCCGGTAAAGTTGGTGCCGACGTGGTCTTTTACAATGGGGATATCGATCAGTACATCATATTCCAGGAAATCTTTTAGGACCTGAACTTCCCTAAGGCTTTTTCCTTGGGGAATCTCGATCTTGGTCGTCCCATCGGCGGGTGTCAGGTTGGTCAGCATTTCGCCATGCTCTTCGGCCAGGCGGCTCTTGCTCCAGTATGCCTCTTTTTCATTGAGAAGACTGCAGACTTCCTTAGCTCCCGCTTCAAAACACATCCTGATGACCGCCAGGGCGATATCCGGATTCACGATTGTGCCCGGATTACGGAACGCGGAATTTATGAGCACAGCTACACGGGAGTCCTTGGACACGAACTTTCCCATGCCTCCCAACATATCCACGGCCTTGACCGTGCTGTCAAAATAGACACTGCCGCCTACAGCTGAAATGTCGATGTCTTCTCTTCCAGCGGTAACCAGGTGAGTCTCTCCTGCTGTCCAAGTCAATCCACTGCCTGCTGCCACTGCAGCAGCACCCAGTGCTGTTCCAGATTTGATGAACTCGCGCCGGCTTATCTTTGTTGTCATCTTGCTCCTCCTCAAGAACTTTGACCATGCTAGCACAACTTCGGGCTCGGTTAAAGGCAGGCTCGGACTGTCGTCCAGATTGTCCAGTTTTTTCATGACAATCTCCAAAACCGATCGAGGGATTGGCGCATATCTTCTCTGGACGCGATCAAGTGAGTCTGCCAGTCTTCAGGCAGAAGGGAGCTGTACTGGGGCCGGGCATAGCGCGTGTCGATCAGAAGAATAGCGCCGCGGTCGGACTCAGAACGTATGACTCGTCCTGCCGCCTGAAACACCCGGTTTAAGCCTGGATAGAGGTATGAATAATTGAAACCAGGGACATCGTCGTCCTCGAAGTGCTGGCGAATGAGCTCCCGTTCCAATGAGATCCCGGGCAATCCCACCCCTACAATGACGGCACCGGAGAGCCGGTCGCCGGCCAGGTCGATACCTTCACCGAAAATACCGCCCATCACCACAAATCCGACCAGGGTGCGGTTGTTCTCATGAGAAAAGTTGTTCAGGAAGGTGATCCGCTCCCTTTCTCCCATACCAGGGGTTTGTACCAGAATGTCCTGTTCCGGGAAGCTTTTTTGATAAAGGGGGAGCACCAACCGGAGATATTCGTAAGAGGGGAAAAAAACCAGATAATTGCCCTTTTTGGCAGAGATCATGGCGCCTACGGTTCGGACCAGCTTTTCCTTGGTAAACGGACGGCTGCGGTAATAGGTGGAAATGTTTGGATCGACCAGAAGGCAGCGGTTTTCCGAGGGAAAGGGGGAGGGAAGAGTGCGCTGAACAACATCCTCCCGGCACCCCAAGACTTGTGCGAAATAGGACATGGGACTCATAGTGGCGGAAAAGAGAACGGCCGATCGGGCCCTCTCTAAAGCCAGGTGCAGGTGATCAGCGGGGTCGATACAGAAGAGTTTGATCCGCAGATCCCGCTCATCGATCTCATAACAGGTCGCGTAGTTGTCATCATAGAGGTCAGCGACGCGTAAAAACCAACTGGCTTCAAAGTAGAAATCCAGGACCTTCTGTTTGAGGTCGGCTTTGATCTCGTTCTTAAATCCGGATTCGATGCTCAAGGTCAGCCCCCGCAGAAGAGAAAGGAGCGTTTCCGGCTTTTCGGTTTCCCAGGACTGCTTTTCGGGCATCAATTCCTTTTTTTTCTCTAAGAGTTTAGCATTGATCTTGCCGGCCTGTTTATAGATCTTGGGGCTTTGATTTTTCAGGATTCGGCGCAGTTCCAGGAAGTGCGATTTCTGGATTTGAGCGGAATACATTTCGCGCGAACGATCGACCAGGTTGTGAGCTTCGTCGATGAGGAAAAGGCAGTCAAAGGAGCTCTCTAAAAAATATCTCTTGAGATAGACTCGGGGATCAAAGGCATAATTCAGGTCGCAGATGATACAGTCCATCCACAGCGAGATATCCAGTGAAAGCTCGAAGGGACAGATCTGATGTTCTTGGGCGATGACGGCAATGACGTCCTGAGTGAAAGCATCACACGTGAAAAGCACCTCCAAGGCGCTCCGTAAACGGTCATAATATCCTTTGGTGTAGGGACATTCATCACCGATGCAGTTTTTTTCGGAGCTTAAACACACTTTTTCTTTGGCGGTTAAGGTCACATATTTTATGCGGAGGCCTTTGGCCTTCAGCTCTTCCAGGGTTTTTTCGGCGATCACCCGGCCGGTGCCACGGGCGGTGAGGTAGAATATCTTCTGGATGTGACCGTCAGCCAAGGATTGGATGGCAGGATAAAGCACCGCGACAGTTTTGCCTATCCCGGTGGGAGCTTGGATGATCAGCTGTCCTTGGGTAGTGATAGTTTCGTATACATCATCGATCATCTGCTGTTGACCTTTGCGGAATCCTGCATAGGGAAAATCGGCAGTGGCGATGGCTTGGTTGCGTGAGTGCTGCCAATCCTGGACCTTTTCCATCCATTTCAGATACCGGGCGGCCAGATCCAGCAGGAAAATATTGAGCTCGGCGCTGTCAAAATCCTGAAAGATGGTTTTGATCTCACCGGTCGAGACCTGGAGGTAGGTAAGTTGGCCGGTGATGGCGGGTAGTTTATGGTCGGATGTATAGATGGCGGCGTAGGTTTTGAGTTGTGCCCAATGGAGAGACGCTTCCTCGGACATGAAGGCTTCCAGCTCACGGCTGGTGGTTTTGATTTCTTCCAGGACGATCTTTTCTTCCAATTCATAGATCCCGTCAATGCGGCCCTGAATGTCCAAGATGAAATTGTCTTCCTCTATGCGGCAGCTTACAGCTACCTCCTCATGATAGCTTTCTGGTCTGGATCTTTGGATCTTTTGATGGCCTCGGATCCCAGCTTGGGGGCTGCGGTTGGAGAGGTCAAAAACATGGGAAAGATCACCACTGCGCAGGAGGAATTCTACCAGGTTCCGGACCGAGATCTTGATGTGGTTCTTCACTTTTTCACGCCAGCTTGTTCACCTATTTGTACACCATAGTATAAAAATTGAGGATTTGTCAATCAATTATCTGTTGTGTCCCCTTAATATAGGTGTTAAGATAGCTGCGAAAGAGGGAATGAGTAATTATCCAGGAGTTGATAGATGATCAAAGCCATTACCTTCGATTGTTGGAATACTCTGATAGAGGATGATGCTGTTCGCAGGGAGGCTATGAAAGCCCATTTCCGTCTGGTATTCGAACAGAGTGGCGTGCCTATCGAACAAGAACGGGTGGATTTGTTTTTTGAGGAAGAGCTGGTGCTTTTCGATAGTCATGTGATCGCCCATAGAAAAAGCCTGAATGCCCGGGAACGGGCGGAAACCATCCTCAATTTGGCGGGAATCGAGCTTCACGAAGAGAAAGTATTGGAGATCGCAGGCTTCTGCAGCCGGACAGCCTTGGAACATCGCCCTCCTTTGATCCCGGAAGTCCCAGAAGTTCTGGAAAAACTATCCCAGGATTACAAACTGGGGATTATCTGTAATACTGGATGGCACTCGGGTATGGTCGTAAAAGAGGTGTTGGAAGGGTATGATCTGGTGAAACATTTTACACACCTTTCCTTTTCCGACGAGGTCGGTGTGGCCAAACCACACAAGCAGATCTTTCAGGTTACTTTAGAAAAGTTGGGCTGCGGCTCGGAGGAGGCGGTGCACATCGGTGATTCGGAATATGCGGATGTGCAGGGAGCCGACCAGGCCTGCCTGCGCAGCATCCTTTTCACCGGCGCCAACCAAAAATATGCAGACGAGAACACGGCCGAATTCGTCATCGACAGCTATTCCCAACTCCCCCCCCTCCTCAAAGACCTCTAATTTGGGGGAATTTGGGGACAGTCCCCCAGATGTGCTGAAATCATTATATTTATACATAATAATCCCCTTAATTTTCACTTTAGAATGATGTTTTCGGGGCCAAAATTGCACATTTAAGGCCGATGGGCCAGAGTATGTATAGGTTTGCAGCGTAACTATATTAAATTGAATAAGTTACTATGGCCAAAGCCTCATCTGAGGATTGACATAACGCCCGGAATATGCTGAAATCGATTGTTTATGTACGATTGATGACTGATTTTTGCTTCAATTTGTGGAGTCTCGCGCGACAAACTATATGGAAAGTCATAGAACAATGTTGAGAAGAATATATTCCTGTCTGGCTGTTCTGGTTTTGCTCTGTCCCCTTGCCTATCCCTATACAACTAGTGCCAAGAAGCCCCAAATCGTTGCTGCTCATTATGCGCCTTGGTTTCGAGGCTCCGTCGAAGGGAGCTGGACCTTTCAACTTGGGAAAAAGTATATAAAAACAGCCTACAAACCCCTTTTGGGTTATTACAACAGCTTGGATCCCTCAGTGCTATCTAAACATGTCACATGGGCAACACAGTACGGGATCAATACTTTTATGATCGAGTGGCCTGGCGAGGACACTCCGGATTGGTACAGTGTTCCCGATGAAGCCATGAAGGTCTTTATCAAAAATCCCGACTTTAACAAAATCGATTTCTTCTTTGTGTATTCCTTGGTATCCGGACTGCGTAAATCTGGAGATCCACCCCTAGCCCGTGTCGACCTGAATGATAACCAAAGAGTGAACAAGCTCTTGTCTGATTTCCGTTATGCCTCCCGGATGTATTTCAAACGGTCCAATTACCTGAGGATCCAAGGCCGGCCGGTGATTTATCTTTGGGCGGTCACTCTTACCAAAGGGAATCTTAAAAAGACCGTCAATAAACTTCGGAATGCCGTAAAAGCGGAAACCGGCAAAGATCCTTACATCATCGCTGACACGGTTTTAATGTATACGGATCCGCAACCCTCCCTCGTCAAGATCTTCGATGCCGCCATGCCTTATGCAATGCTCAAATACCAAGGAAAACCTCCCAAGAATTATGATCTCAAAGACTCGATTCCCACCATCTTCCAGCGTTACCGCTATTTTGCTTATGCCTTAGAGGACCTGGGGGTGGATTTTGTGCCGACTGTTTTTCCGGGTTTTGACGCCAAGGGAGCTCCCTGGTGCTATGACACAAATAAGCGCTTGAAAACACCAAGGGTGAAACGCACAACCCCCAGCTTCAAGGAATTCGTGGTGCAAGCAAAGTCCTGGGTCGATCCCGACATCGACATGATCTACATCACCTCTTGGAGTGAATGGAACGAGGGGACCAATATCGAGCCTTCTCAGCAGTTTAAATTCAAGTATTTGGATTCGTTAAAAAAGGGGCTCAATAAAAACCGGCATTTGAGATGCCTCCTTATAAGATCACATTCAGGTTCAAGCGTGTTGTCAAACCTGGAAACCAAAATGATGATCGTAATCTCGCGGCAGCCTTTGACACCATCGATTTTATGGATTCCAACCTTAAACTCCTGGATTCGATAGACATAGGCACGGTAGCCGCGGGTGACCATCTTGGCTGGGGTTGGTATGGGAGAGAGATTGAAGGTCCCGAGGGGCCTAATTTCGTGTGGGCAGGAACCAAGCAAAAGTTCGCCACCGTCCGCCTCGATATTCCCCAGGGGACGAAATTTCTGATGATAAAGATTAAGCAGATCGAGAATCAGCTGACCAAAGTTTTCTTGGATTGGAAGTTATTGTCTGAGATCCCTTCTGAACTGCCCTATCATTGGACCGTCCATCTGGTCCCGCTTTGGTAATTCCATCCGGGTGCGGCATCACACCGTAAACAGGAAAAGCAGCAGAACAACGATTACGACTGCGATCAGGAGCGTTTTCATCTGATCCCCTCCATTATCATCGTATTGGAAAGCAAGATATGTACCAAATACACTGCTGGGGTAATAAGGGTTTTCTTGCAAAATCGAAGGCAAAATCGTAAATATCTTTTACATAGGCAACAAAAATTCCTTTAACGTCGTATAAGATATTAAAGTATATTGGAATAGGAGTTTTGTATGAGAAAGAAATATGGAAATCTACGGTTTGCCTTGATCATGTTTTTGCTCTTTGGTCTGGTTGGCAGTGCTCCAGCAGATGACAAAAGCGAAACGATCTGGTCTGTAAACTATTTTGGGGAAGGGGAGAGCGACTACTTTCACAGGCCCTCCGACATCGAGATCGATCAAAAACGATCCTTAGTCTATATCGTCGATTCGGGGAACCACAGGATCGTGGTCTTTGACCTGGGTGGAAACTTTGTTCGAACCTTCGGCCAGAAGGGGCAGGGCCCGGGTGAATTCAATAATCCCACGGGCTTGTGTGTCGACGAAAACTCCCGGATTGTTGTGGCCGATTATCAGAACAATCGTATCCAGATCTTCAGCCCGGAAGGAGAAATTCTGCAAAATATCAACACAAAAGAGGTCAGGGTTGCTGATCTGCTGGTTATCGACGGCCTGTTCTACACTGTTGCTTCTTTTGGTTCCAGCGGTTTCAACATCAACATGGGATTGGAAACCGAGACACAACCGCTGGTCATGGTACTGAACGATGCCGGAGATGTGGTCTCTGAGATCACCATCTCGGATTTTCCCGAAACACAGCCCTTTGTGAGAGCCCTCAAAAACCGCGTATGCCTTTCGTTTTCACCCGACCGGAAGTTGTTTCTCCCTTTCGGCAACATGAACCTCATCATGGTTTTTAATCTCAAAGGCGACAGGTTAGCACGATTCGAGAGAGAGCTTCCTTTTAAACCCATCACGCCCAGCCTAAAGTCCCAGAAAACCAGCGGTGATGGCGAAAGGAGTGTGGTGCAGATGATCGCAACCATCGACATGGTCAGTAAGGCCTCCCATTTTGGACCGGATGGAAAGCTGTATATCCTCAGCTATACCGAGAGCCTGGATGAGCAGATGAAAGAAACTAAAGACATGAGAGCTGCGCCTAATCTGGCCCAACG
>JAUWSR010000313.1 GCA_030609975.1 Acidobacteriota bacterium
CGCTGGATCGACGAATCAAAAAAGTGCTGCGACAAAAAGCGGAGCTGTTGACCGTCCTGTCTTTCCCCCAGACACCCCTCCACAATAATCCCTGCGAGCTGGACGTTCGCGAAAAAGTGGTGCAGAGGAAAATCAGAAACTGTCATCGCAGCACAGCCGGAGCCAGGGCTTCTGACCTCTTTCTGGGTCTAATGGGAACATGCCGAAAAAACAAGATCAGTTTTTGGGATTTCCTTAAGGACCGCATTTATCAGACTCACACCATCCCAGAGCTTCAGAAAATAATCACTTCCTCTTCCCCTCGCGCCTCCCCCTCGGCCACAACTTATTGAGTAATTACTTAAACAACTCCTCCATATTACTTAAATCAAGCTTTTCCCTATCAAAAACTTAATCTTATTCAGTAAGCATCTTACCTTAATCGTACAGTAAATACTTTTCCCTGACTTTTTTAAACTGTTCAAGTCCGGGCTGACACGTCTTTAAAATAGAACGGTAGTCCCATCCTTCTTTTACCATGGCCCTCAGGTTCTCGTTTCCCCAGAGCGTATCCAAGTATTTTTTCATTTCGAACTGCTCAGGATAGAGTTTCTGAGCAGCACAAAGCAAAGCTATTGTCAGCGCGATGGGTTCCAGCGTATTTCTGTCAACAACGGTAAAAAACAAACCCTGGCAGGTCAAATCCTTGTATTTTGGTTTCGAAACAACACCAGGAATAGCCTTGGGTCGATAACTTATCGGCTGGATCTTCAGACCAATTAAAACCTCTTTAGGAACGGCGTCCAACCACTTTTGACCATCGATATAAGGCGCACCAATGGTCAGAAACGGAGACTCCGAACCTCGTCCCTCTGAAAGGTTGGTGCCCTCTATAAGACAGGTGCCCGGATAAATGATAGCGGTTTCCAGTGTCGGCATGTTGGGTGAAGTCCCACGCCAGGGAAATCCAGTTTCATCGAACCACATCCCCCGTTGATAGCCTGACATTTTGACCACGGTCAGATCGATATCTAAAAAGAAACCAGCGTAGCTTTCCTGGTTGAAGAGACCGGCCAACTCCCCCACTGTCATCCCGTATCGCATGGGAAGAGGGATTACGCCGACAAAACTCGAAAAAGCAGGATTGGTTATGGCTCCAGCGAAGATCTCCGCATTTATTGGATTGGGACGGTCGAGCACAATAACAGGCAGATGATCGCGTTTAGCCGCGGACATCGATAGGAAAAGATTGGACATAAAGGTATAAAATTTAACACCCACATCCTGAATATCGTAAACAAGGATCTCAACGTCTTCGAGCATTTTGGGTGTGGGAGACAGAAATTCTCCGTAAAGACTGTAAATGGGAATGCCACGGTATTTTCCATCTTTGATTGAAGCCGCATCCTCAACATCACCACCGAATCCATGTTCGGGACCAAAGATGGCGGTAACCCGAGAGTGAGGGATGAGCAGATCCACAATGTGATTCCCTTCAGCATCGAGTGAAGTATGGTTGGCGATGATGCCGAGTTTCTTTCCCTTAATAAGATCGAGCTGCTTCTCCAACAGGACTTCCAGGCCGATCTTCACCTGAGACTCAGAGCCAGCAGAAAGCAGCGACACAAGAAGAAGGGGAAAAAGCATCAGCCTGAGTGCGCTGAATGTTTTTGTCTCGCGCATGTATTTCGGTAAAAACCTCTATCCCTTGGCCTTTTTGCGTCTCCAATAAAAATAAGCAGGGAGTCCCAGGCAAATGATGACCAGGCCGGCCAAGGCGTTAAAGAACTCGTTGAGCAGCGTGTTCATAGAGATAATGAGCGCAGCGAGGATAAAAATAATGGGTGTCACCGGATAGCCTAGAGTCTTGTAAGGACGAGGAAGGTTTGGCCGTTTTTTCCTGAGAATGATCACAGCGCCAGCCGTAAGCCCAAAAAAGATCCACTGCCCAAAAATGACATAGGTAAAAAGCTGTTCAAATGTGCCCGAAAGGCTCAAAATAATACTCCAGATTCCAATAACCACAATCGAAATATGCGGCGTAAGGAATTTAGAGTGGACACTGGACAGCTTGCTGAAAAACAGACCATCCTTGGCCATCGCATAGTAGATCCGAGGTGAGGTCAAGAGCACCTGATTAGCTGCGCCAGTCATGGAAAGCAGGATGATCACAGCGATAATGGAGGCGCCTATGGGGCCAACGGCAATACTCATGGCATCGCTGGCAATACGATCGGATTGGGCCATTTGCGCTGCAGGGAAGACATACAGATAAGCCAGGTTGGTGATAAAGTAGATCACGATAACCGCGATCATTCCGATGAAGAGACCCCAAGGCACATTTCTCTCAGGCCTCTTGGTCTCGCCTGCGCTGTAGGTAGCTGCCTCCCAACCTTTGTAAGCCCAGAGCACAGCCACCAGCGCCACTCCAAAGCTACCAAACAGTCCCCATGAGAAGGATTCCGGTGCCGGCTTGACAAAGTTGGCCGTATTTCCTTTGACAAAGACAAAAACGATGACACTAACGACGACCAAGGCAAAGAACTTGATCAATGTGAGGAAATTCTGGAGATTGGCCCCCCATCGGACACCAACGTAGTTGACGGCAACGAGGATCACGATAAATACGACGGATACCAATTTGGCGGTGGTGTTTGAAATCGGCAAAAAATAAGGGAGATACTTGGTCGAAATCCCCACCGCTAAAGTGGCGATAGCACCGGAATCGATCACGAGAAAAACGGTCCATCCAAAAAGAAAGGCGATGAGAGATCCATAGGATTCGCGGAGGTAGACATAGATTCCACCGGCCTGTGGATAAGCAGCACTCAATTCCGCAAAGGCCAGGGCGCCAAAAAAGCTAAGCAAACCGCCCACAACCCAAACCGCCAAAATCAGCATGGGCGATGCGACTTCACTAGCTATGACAGCAGGCACAATAAAAATGCCTGAGCCTACAACCCCGCCGATCACGATACCCACGATATCCCATAGTCCTAGGACACGAGGAAGGCCCGATGGAGGAGACTCTTTATTTATGGACGCAGTTTGATTCTCCATTAACCAGCAACTCCTTTGAACATCAGAGAAAAGTCTGGGTTAGTATATAACATGTGGGAAGATTTACAAGTACAATACCGATTTCAGCGATACGTAGTTACTCCAGCCAAAGATCCTTGTCCAGATCTTTCCAAACTTCCATTCTCATGCTGTTGTGTTCGAACACGCCCATATAGTAAGGATCGTATTTTTTATAATCCGCATAGGGTCCTGTGTAGTCCCCTCTTTTTTGTTTATAGGTTTCAAAAGCAGCCAGACTGTCATACTCCCAGATCACAAAATGCCGGTCGGTTTCCTCGCCGGCAAATGTTTTGACAAAATACCGCACGCTTTTCCATTCTTTGAAAAGTTCGCGATGCTCATTGACAAATTTAAGCCAGCCCCGCATGGCAGAAGCGTGTTCTTTCTCTGTGCCTTCCGCCACAAGCCAACTTTCAACCTCATAAACGGAAGTTTTGCTTTTCTGCTTGCCATCTAAAGCAG
>JAUWSR010000285.1 GCA_030609975.1 Acidobacteriota bacterium
CCCTCCATATTTGCGACGGATAAGATCCAAACACGGATCGAGGCAGCCATGGCTGCAGGAGCCACATGGGCAGGCAATCCGGAACAGACAGACGTGGTTCAAGAGATCTTAGCGCTAGGCCCGTCCCTCGATGCTGTTTTCGAATGCTGCGGCGATCAAGAGGCTCTCGACCAAGCTGTGGAGCTGCTCAAACCGGGAGGAAAACTCCTGATCCTGGGGATCCCCGAAAATGATGAGCTCGCTTTTAATGCGCATACGCTGCGCCGCCGAGAGATCATCCTCCAAAATGTCCGCCGCCAGAACAACTGCACGCCCCAAGCCTTAGAGCTTATCGCTGAACAAAAGGTGGACGTGGATTTTATGGCTACCCATTCCTTCTCTTTGGAAAAAACCCAGGAGGCATTCGAGCTCGTATCCAATTACCACGACGGTGTCATCAAAGCCATGATCTCCCTCCCCTGATTGGGAAGGGTAAAAGAGAACTTACTTAGCCCAGATCTCATCCTGGGTAAATAACACATCCATGACCAAAGCCGGATGCAGGTCTTTGACTTCCAAATACGCTTTCTTGCGTATGGCATCCATTTCGTCAACACTCTGTGCGTTGTGTTGTGAAGACACGACGAGATACATCAGCACATAAAAATACCTGCCGACCTTGGTCATGCGCACGATTTTCTTCTCCGCAGGAAAATCCTTGGTGGCATCATCCAAACGGGCTCTGATAGCAGCCTGTAACTCAGGAGGAGGTGCGATCTGTAAAAGTTCTCCGACACTATCGCGAATCGTCCGCAGAGGGATGCGGAGCAAGAGCACGACCATAAGCACAACCAGGCCGGGATCGACATAGGGCAAGAGGTAAGCCCACTGAGATCCTCGCAGTAGAAATGCCGCTAGAAAAGCAGCGGCCACCACACCACTCATGGTTCCGTCGATCAGCCAGTTCTTAGCATCCACATCGAGCAGAGGTGATTCGGTTTTCTTGGCATTTATTCTCTGGACAATAGCCAAAAGGAAACAACCTGCCATGGCAAGGGCAGTATACACCAGGGCGTGTCCAAGATTGAGCTCACGCCCACCATGAAGGATAGCGATCACAGCGGAGGTCACCGCAAAACCACACACCAGCAGTATGACTAGTCCTCTGATGGCGTTGAAAAAAGGTTCAAAATGAGCATAGCCGAATTGGAATTTCTCATCATCCGGCTGTATGACCAATCGTGCCACTTTTAGGGTGAGAAGCCCCATAATAAATCCGATCAAAGAGAAGAAACCGTCCAGTAGGATCGCTTCCGAGTGAGTGAAGAGAGCAAAGACGATACCCAAGATTCCCATAAAGAGACTGCCGATCGCCGACCACTTGAGAGAAGTTTGTTCCAAGCGGATTTTATCCATAATTCACTCCTAGTATGAATCCAAAATACAATAGTCGAGGTATAATTTCAATTCTGCAATTCCAATTATGCTAGCCTGGATTATTCACGAGTTGAGATTACCGTAGACGTCGTTGCGAACTCCCGAAGGGAGTGACGCAATCTCATGATGCTCCGTTATGATAATGTGCGGGATCACCACGGCCCGTTGGGCCTCGTGATGACACTTGAATTAGGCACATGTCGTCAAATCAGCGCGCTCAGCTCGCCCGAAGGGTAAAAAATGTCGATTAAAACTAATAACGACATCGAAAACGTATCGTTAAGAATACTTCCACTTAATATTACCGCAATAATCTGATATCATTTTCTTTAAGGAGAATCCCCATGAAAATGACTCTTCCGCTTTTATTGATCATCCTGTGCGTGCTGTCTACAACCCCAATGATTAATGCTGTGCCCCAGGATCAAACTCAGCCCACAACCCTCATTCTGGTACGCCATGCCGAAAAAGCCGATGATGGCACAGATAATCCTCACCTGACGCTCGAAGGATCGCGCAGGGCCGAGGAGCTGTCCTATTTACTGGACCACGTGCAGCTGACAGCTGTCTATTCCACCCCTTTCCATCGAACCAGGGAAACGGCAGAACCCAGCACCCGAAGACAGGCCAAAAAGATCAGACTTTACCAGCCCAATGAAACGGCATTCCTGGAACGGGTATTAGAAGAGCATTCCGGAGGAAATGTCCTGATTGTGGGACACTCCAACACTGTCCCGGCCATGGCAAACGTGCTCACTGGAACTGAAGATTTTCCCTGGCTGAACGATTCAGTCTATGACAATTTATTTATCGTGACTGTACTCGAGATGGGAAAAGCCAAGGTTACAAGGATACGTTTCGGAGCTCACACTCCGGAGAAATAACAAAAGACCTGAGGTTTATTCCTTACGTTTTTCCCCCACAATAGTGGCCTCGCCGAACTCCAAAGCCAGCATTCCTTCCAGGTTGTCGCCAGCGATCGTCGCCTCGAAATCGATAGGCATTTCCTGACCACCTGCGTCGATATTCACCAGGAACACCACCTTGTTGTCCTCGAAGGTGAGGTCTTCCATCTCGGTCTCACCGGCCTGTCCGGTAAATAATCCGGCAAGTTTCCCCTCTTTGAGGGAAAAATTAAAAACAAAGGTGTACTGACCGTTCTCGGTCTCAACATCCCATATCCCCAACAAAGCTTCATACTTCTGTGCCTGAGCGAATACAGACAAAGGGGCCATTAGGCTCGCTATCGCTAATAAAGCGATAAGTTTTGTGTGTAGATTTTGAGCATGCATGGGTACCTCCATAGTCAAGGACACTTTAGCTTATCTGCTGAGAGCCGTCAATTCCTCCCTCAGTACCTCCAGTCACAAAGAAAATTTAGATGCTATTTATGAAAACATTTTTTTTCATAACGTCCCATATTTCTTCAGTTTGGTTTCGTATTTTTCCTTCTCTATGCGCAAAATCTCTTGAAATTGGGGATCGTCTCGCAAGCTTTCATAGCAGGGATTATTCATGAGAAAAGGGTATGAATACAATGTTTCTCGAACCATCTTTAACCCAACACTTATCCCCTTCTGGATATTAGGAATCGCATGCACTTTTAAGTCGAGAAGAGCATATATGGAGGTGATGATCTGTCGATAGGTTTTGTCTTCGTCTTTAATGAGCGCAAATGCTTTCTCTCTCTCACCATGTGCGGCGAATAGCAACGCCTTCGTGTGTCTGATGTCTTCTTTCATTTTCTCAGACTGAGGAGCAGATTTCTCCGCCTCCAAGATCTGGATCTCCGCCTCCCGGTATCTCTTGAGATAGATCAATTGAGCCGTATACTCCAGCAAAAGCCAGGGGTCAGGATTGTGTTGGATAGCCTCTTCCAGGAAATGGGCAGCCTCCTCAAACCGTCCCATACTGCTGTAACATTTCGAGCGGAGACCATGCCATAAGGAAAAATCAAGGGGAAAGGGATCAAGCTCTAAGCCTCTATCGTAGTGTTTCATTGCATATGGATAAAGGCCCAAAGTTTTTAAGAAAGACCCAATCAAAAAATTGATCTCGGCATTATTTGGATCGAGTTCATACCCCAGCTTGAAGAACTGATAGGCGCTGTCGAAGTCATCCTTGTAGAAATAATACCACCCCATGCCGACATTCGCCTCCGCCGAATAGCGGTCCACTTCCCGCGCCTTTTTAAAGTATCGGTACATTTGATCCAGGTCTTCTTCTTCATCTTCGATGTTATACCTGGCCTCATGTAAATTCCCCAGCCGCCAATATGCCAAAGCAAAATTTGGATCTACAGATATGGCCTTTGAATAATTTTCAGCAGAGCTTAGAAAATAATCTTCCTCGACCGTATTATAATATTTTAGTTCATAAGCGCGGCCATCCTGGTAGGTACTGTTGGCATCCACATCAGCAGATCCTTTGGAGGACAGGCTTTCTTCATATCTTGCTGCAACGAGAGCAAGCCCGAGATACCCAGCTAGTGATTTTGCAATATCGTCTTCGAGCTCGGAAATGTTATCCAGGTTCCCAGTATAAGTGGTCTCACCTGCAAAAGGACTGGTGGCGATCTGTTCACGTTTCACGGTCACTGTGACCTCGTCCGCTTGGATTGAAATCGTTCCTGACATGACATTTTTGACATCAAGTTCCTGAGTTACCTCCAGCACACCTTTGCCTGAATCCTTGTATTTAAGCGCACTGCTCAAACTGATCACCTTTAAATCCTTAAACCTGTTCAGTTTTCGGATGATCGCTTCCGTAAAAGAAATCCAGAGGTTTTCTTGTCCTTGTTCGGGATTCAAATGCTCGAAAGGCAGAATGACGATGGAATTCACCCAATTGGCTGTTTCGGGCGGTGTCATAGCAGATGTCCCCTTCTTCAGGTACCGATCGTAAACAAAAAAAGCTGAGGCCAAAACAAAAATTGCTAGAGACAGAACTCCTGCAGCTCTTATGAATTTGGGTCTCGGTTGAGAAAACTTCTTTTTAGGCCTCAATTCAAGTTTCGTTTTAGGGATGGTCGTCTCAGAGGTGGGCAGTTCTTCTTTGATCTTGGTCAAGGCTGCACAAATTTCTTCGGTAGTCTGATATCTTTTCTGCGGGTGCTTCTCCAAACACTTCAGGATCAATTGGCTGAGCTCTTTGGGCAGCTGCGCATTAAATTCCCGGGGATTCC
>JAUWSR010000264.1 GCA_030609975.1 Acidobacteriota bacterium
ATGTAAGAGGCTTTCTGCCGGGAATTGTCCTCTCGGTGGTGGGTATGCCTTTCTCTATGTTCGCGAGTTCTGATCTTAATTCATCTGCGCTCTGATACCTGCTCGCTTTATCCTTTTCTAAACACTTCAATATTAAATTGCTCAAGTCATCTGGAATCTGAGCATTATACTGCTTGGGGCTTTTGGGAGATTCACTCTTATGTTTCATGGCTATGCTCAAAGCCGTATCCCCATCGAACGGCACTCTCCCAGTTACCATCTCGTATAAAATCACCCCCAATGAATATAGATCGGACCGCTGGTCAACCTCCTTCGCCTCAGCCTGCTCGGGTGACATGTACTCAGGGGTTCCGATCATCACTCCGGCGCCGGTGATCCCTTTCTCTTTTAAGGAGCGGGCAATGCCGAAGTCCATTATCCGGACTTGTCCTTCCCTGTCGATCATGATGTTATGGGGCTTCAAATCCCTGTGGACAACGCCCATCTTATGGGCCTCCGACAAGCCTTCACACACTTGTTTCGCTATGGATAACGCTGTCTCGATCCCAAGCTTCCCTGATTGTCTTATCAATCCTTTGAGGTCTTGACCAGACACATATTCCATTGTGATGAAGTGGGTTCCTTTTTCTTCGTTAATATCAAACATCCGCCCGACATTCTTATGGACGATCTTTCGGGCAAGCTTCAGTTCATTCCCAAAACGTTCCAAGGTCTTTCTGTCAGAGGAGATCTCAGGCATGATGAGTTTTAGGGCTATCTTCTCTTTTATTTTTGTATCGACTGCCTTATAGACTCTCCCCATACCTCCTCGGCCCAGTTCTTCGATAATCTGATACCTCTCAGCAAATGTGGAGCCCGTTGTTAATCCTTCCACTGGTGTCTCGAGCGTTTTCGTAAAGGATGGCCTGCCTTCCTCTAAAGGAAGAGGAGTCGCACACTTTTTACAGAACTGGGAATCCTGAGTGTTTTCTGCTTCACACTTCGGGCATTTCATGCGTCGC
This sequence comes from Acidobacteriota bacterium, assembly GCA_030609975.1. Taxonomy (GTDB): domain Bacteria; phylum Acidobacteriota; class Aminicenantia; order Aminicenantales; family Aminicenantaceae; genus JAUWSR01. The sequence goes on from JAUWSR010000264.1 coordinate 1,002, forward strand.
TATCCTTTCGCTTACGGCTCTAGGATATCCATATCCATTGTGGAGTGTCAAATGGAAAAGGACAGAGGATATAATTTAATGTCATAGGTTTTAATTGACAAAGGGCCTTAAAATTCGGACCATTGGCAAAAAAGGAGGAGAATTGTGAAAAAATCCGGCAACGTAATAATTTGGCTCCTGTCTTCGGTAATAATCCTAGCATCAGTCTCCCTAGCTTCGGCTCATGAAGACAGAGAGGCGCTTTCAGAGGAGGATTATGCTCAGGCTGAGAAATTTCTGCGTAAGCACACAGGTTCCCTCGTCTTTGGCGCAACCGTAAGTCCAAACTGGATGGGTGGGAATGTCTTCTGGTATAGAAACAACATCCCGGAGGGACATGAATTTGTCTTTGTCGATAAAAAAAAGAAAACGCGGTCCCGGGCTTTTAACCACCAGAAACTTGCCCAGGCTCTGTCCTCAGCAGCGGGGAAAACTTACAAACCATACAAACTGCCCTTTCAACGGATTGAGTTTTCTGAAGATAGAAAATCACTATTATTTACCGTGAGATCCCAAACTTACTCCTATAACATCGCCAACAATACGTGTGCGGCGGTAGAAACCGCAAAAAAGGAAAGGCCTGGCCGCAACATGATGGTTTCGCCTGACGGCAAGCGAGCGGTTTTCATTCGGGAATACGATCTTTGGGTAAGGGACCTGGAAAACGGGGAAGAACTTCAACTGACAAAGGATGGACAAAAAGATTTTGGTTATGGCACCAACAACGCAGGATGGACGAAGAGAGATGCACCTGTGCTTCTCTGGTCGCCTGATTCCAAAAAGATCGCCACTTTTCAACATGACGGCCGCGGTGTCGGGGAAATGTACCTCGTAAACACCAAAGTGGGTCACCCCAAGCTTGAAGCTTGGAAATACCCCTTGCCTGAGGACAAGGAGATCTTCCGCATCCATCGGATCGTGATCCATGTAGACGAACCTCGGGTTGTACGCCTCCAAATGCCCCCTGACCAACACCGATCCACCATTACCGATCACATCGCTGTAAGGGGCGGACAACTGGCAGATGCGGAGTGGAGTCTGGATTCCTCACAGCTGGCCTTTGTCTCTGTATCGCGTGATCACAAACACGTCATACTCAGGATGGCCGATCCTGAAACCGGCAAGATCCGCGATGTTCTGGAGGAAAAGGTGGATACCTTCTTTGAATCCGGATTCAACACGGTGAACTGGCGTGTGCTGTCCGAATCGAACGAAGTGATCTGGTTCTCCCAACGTGACGATTGGGGACATCTTTATCTTTATGATCTGGCTACGGGTCAACTGAAACAGCAGATCACTCAGGGAGATTGGAATGTCCTTCAGGTCCTTCGGATCGACAGGAAAAAAAGGCTCATCTACTTTCTGGGCTGCAGCCGGGAAGAGGGAGATCCCTACTTCCAGTATTTCTACCGGGTCGCTATGGATAGAAAAAACGCTGTGCAGCTCCTCACGCCGGAAAGAGCCAATCACAGGATTTCACTCTCCCCCTCAGGACAAAGCTTTGTCGACAGCTATTCGACCCCGGTGGAACCTCCTGTTACTCTGGTTAGAAACAACAAAGGACAAAAACTTGTTGATCTAGAAAAAGCCGATATCTCCCGTTTGATCGAAATAGGCTGGCAGCCACCTATCCCCTATTCAGTCAAAGCCCGTGACGGCACGACCGACCTCTACGGACTCATGCACAAGCCCACCCACTTCGATCCCTCAAAAAAATATCCCATTATCAATTCCATCTATCCAGGGCCCCAGTCTGGAAGTGTGGGCAGCCGCAGCTTTGCTCCCTCACGCGGAGATCAACAGGCTCTAGCCGAGTTGGGTTTCATCGTGGTCACATTGGACGCCATGGGAACTCCCATGCGTTCCAAATCTTTCCATGAAGCCTACTACGGCAACATGGGTGATAACGGCTTACCCGATCACATCACCGGTATGCAACAGCTGGCCGAACGCTTCCCCTGGATCGACATCGAGCGTGTGGGGATCTACGGTGGTTCCGGGGGTGGATTCGCATCAACAGACGCCATTCTCCGCTATCCTGACTTTTTCAAAGTGGCTGTCAGCACATCCGGCAACCATGACAACCGTTCCTACGAGGACGACTGGGGGGAAAAATGGCAGGGGCTCCTCATCACCAATCCCGATGGCACGACCAATTACGACAACCAGGCCAACCAACTCCTGGCCAAAAACCTGAAGGGAAAGCTGCTACTGGCACACGGCACCATGGATTCCAATGTGCCCTTTTATAACACACTCCTGGTTGTTAATGAACTCATTGCCGCCAACAAGGACTTTGACCTCATCCTTTTTCCCAACCGGGGCCACGGCCTGGGTGAAACCTACATGATCAGGCGCCGCTGGGACTACTTCGTCAAACACCTTCTGGGTGCAGACCCCCCGAAAGAATATCGGATCAAACGGTAATCATACGGTAACCAGGATTATTCTGACAGTTTATCTAAAACAGATTTCCACAAATCTGAAAGCCCCAACTTTTCTGCCCAATCCATAATGTATGCTTCATCAATCATGGCTCCGGAAATTTTCATCATGCCTACAATATCGCGGAGATGTTTATCCGATCCACCCTTTTGGTAATATTCAAGTTTTTTTATTATTACATCTTCCGGAGCAGCAAATTCGGCAGAACTGGTTTCAGATATATTCAGTCTTTTTGTCCGGCTGAACCGGGAGCGATTAAAGCTATCTCTGTCAGGGATCATCACATCAATCTTTAATCCCGAAGAAGGGTGGATGATATTGAATTGATGTCTCTGATTTATGGCTTTTTTGACCGATTCGATTTCTAGATAAAAATCAGATTCAGGAAAACAGTCTTTCAATTTCTGAGCTTGATTCAGGTCGATGTCGGCGACAATATCGATGTCATTGGTCAATCGTGGCTCACCATAGGCCATTGCCGCAATAGAGCCAGTGACTAAATATGGAATATTGAGCTTCTCCAAGCATTTGACAACGAAAAGGAGAAGTTCATGCTGCTCCATGGGACATCCTTTTGGCTATTTCTCTGTTGAGTCTATCCTCGTCCCAATCAGGGTGCAGAGAATGCAACTGATATTGCAGTTGAAATCGGGTAGATCTCCATAATCCAAAGGCTATTTGAAGACGCTCATAAGGCAGTTTCTTTTTAAGGACATCGACCATGTCATCATCGAGGATTTCAATGCGATCGATCTTCATGGGTACTACTTTCTCTTATAAGCCACATATCGCAGCAAGTCAAGATTGTGACCCAAATACGGGCCAAATTAAGCGAGTTTAAGCAAAATCTGTTGCACAGGCGTTACACAGGGATCTGTCTACCTTCCCGCTGGCCCATCTCTAGAGTTTTTCTAACATTTACAAGCGATTGACTTCTCTCCCCGAACTTTATATTCTTTTACCAAGTGAGGGTAATGGGATTATGAAATGCCCGGGATGTCATACCGACAATCCTGAAGATTCAAAATTCTGCAAGGAATGCGCCACATCCTTAACAGGATATGAAGCTGTCCAGCCCTCTTTTACCAGAACCCTCCAAACACCTGTCAAGGATTTGATCAAAGGGGCGACCTTCGCCGGCAGATACCAGATCTTTGAAGAGTTGGGCAGAGGGGGTATGGGAGTTGTCTACAAAGCCGAGGATACCAAGCTCAAACGAAGAGTCGCACTGAAGTTTCTGCCTTCAGAGTTAACCCACATTCCTGACATCAAAGAGAGATTTATACGGGAGGCACAGTCTGCCGCCGCCTTGGATCATCCCAACATATGTACGGTTTATGAATTTGACGAGGCTGACGAGAAAACCTTCATCTCCATGGCCTATATTGAAGGCCAAAGTTTAAAAAAGAAGATCGAATCGGACCCACTGGAACTGGATGAGGCCATAAGGATAGCCTTACAAGTCTCCGAAGGTCTGCAGGAAGCCCATAAGAAAGGAGTCGTACACAGGGACATCAAGAGTGCCAACATCATGGTGACGGAGAAAGGCCAGGCGAAGATCATGGATTTTGGACTGGCCAGGATGACAGGGACAACACTCTTGACAAAGGAAGGGGTGGCGATGGGGACGATTGCCTACATGTCTCCCGAACAGGCGCGCGGTGAAGAGGTTGATTTTCGTACGGACATCTGGTCATTGGGCGTGGTTCTGTATGAGATGTTCAGCGGTCAGTTGCCGTTCAAGGGGGAACATGAACAGAGTGTTGTGTATTCCATCAGGAAGGATAAACCCAAGCCGCTCACAGACTTAAAGGCTGACATTCCCACGTCAATAG
>JAUWSR010000077.1 GCA_030609975.1 Acidobacteriota bacterium
ATGATCGCGTCTCCGGACTGGTCATCGCCTACGACCTCCGGGTTGCGGCAGCGGACGATCACGGCCCCACTCCGGTCCGTGAGGGTCAGGATGTCCAGGCCGTATTCCCTTCGTGCCCGGGTCAGGTCCTGGCATATGAGCTCCAGGTTCCCACGCTTGATGTTGCTGTGCAGGCTTTCCCCGGCCGCGGACAGGCTTATGATCGCCTTGATGCCGTTGAGCTTCTCGTTGTACACCATCCAGGCCGAGGCCAGGTCGTGGTTGACCTTGGTCTGGGCCTGTGAAATCAGGGTGTTCTTTATGAGCCGCGAGCCGAAATAGAGGGAGAGCAGGCCTCCGATGAGGATGATGACCAGGAAGCTGAGGATGATCTTTGTCCGTAAGGAGAGGCTTGGAAATTTCATGTCCTGCGCGTGTCCGAACCCGTTTCCGGATTAAGCTATATCTTAGCCCATCTGCCGACTTTTCTCAAGGAGACAATCAAGCATGGCTTAGCATCCGATGTGATGGGATCCTTGGCCACTTTTCCACCCTTTTTATCGCTTTCATTCAAAAGCCCTAATTGATGGAGGGTTTCGCTAAGTTGCAGAGGGCATAGACGTTACCGACAGAGCCTATCGTTATAATAAGCTTTTGCATAGGGATTTTGCCTATTGTGTGTGCCTCTTCAAAAGATTATTCAAAGAGATTGTAAGACATTACGGAGAAAGTCCGAAAAAGTGTTGACAAACCTTCTTTTTTTTTATAATTTCGTACTCTCTTGAACGTTTTTGAAATATAAACATTCAAATGTAAACATTCATACGTAAAATATAATAAATATATAAATGGCCTCACATTATTCGATTTTATATTCTGCCTTTCCGGATTTCCCTGCTGCTCTGCGCCTTTAGCCAAATTATATAGATATTTATATTTTAAATTTCTGAAAGGAGGCAAAAATATGAGTATAAAAGTAGCGGAAGAGTGGTTTACGATTTGTGCCGGATGTGAAATAACCATCCTCGACATCGGAGAACCACTGCTCGACATTTTGCCCGAGCTTGAGTTTGTCCATATGCCGGTCCTTATGGATCATAAAATGTGGGGACAGACAGGCGATCAGCCAGGCCCGGAGATCCCTGAAGCCGATGTAGGTATTATTACCGGAGGAATCCGGACGGAGGAGAACAAGGAAATTGCCGAGGAAATGAGGAAAAAGTGCAACACCCTCATTGCCTTGGGGTCCTGTGCTTGTTACGGCGGGCTTCCTGCCCTGGCGAATCAATTTACAGTTGACGAAATCTATGACAAGGTGTTCAGAGGTTGTGTTACCACGGAGTCAGCGGACACCCCCAGCGAAGTTTCCCCATTCACAGACAGAATATATGCCCTGCACGAAGTTATAGATGTTGACCTCAAGCTGCCCGGATGTCCAACAACCCCGGAAATGGTAGTTGATGCACTCACCTCACTTTTAAAGGGCACTGAACTCACTCTTCCCTCCAAGAGCGTGTGTGATGATTGCCCCACCATCCGGAAAGAGAAGGCTATGACAAACCTGAAAAGACCCCTTGAGTCCGTTGACTTTGAGCCTGGGAAACCTTTGGATACAGTCCGTTGTTTCATGGAACAAGGCTTCCTGTGCAACGGCCCCGCTACCAGGACAGGTTGTGGAGGCGCAGAGGGAATTCCCAGATGCATCAAAGCCTACATGCCCTGCCGGGGATGTTTCGGCCCGCTCTCGGATACGGCCAATCCTTTGGTCGACATGATGGGAGCTCTGTCCACTATCGGCCTCGATGTCAAACAGATACCAGATCGCGCGGCAACTTTTAACAGATTCTCTGGAGCAGGGCGTTTGCGCCCTCTTCCGAAAAGGAGTTAAGTCATGGGAAAAACACTAAGAATTCAACCGATCACAAGAATCGAAGGGCATGCCAGGATTACCATCCAGCTTGATGACACCGGCAATGTAAGTGACACTCAATTTAGTGTCTTGGAGCTACGGGGTTTTGAGAAGTTCTGTATCGGCAAGCCGGTCGAAGAGATGCCCAGGATTACCACGAGGATCTGCGGAGTCTGTCCTTGGTCTCACCATAATGCCTCCGCCAAAACGACGGATGCGGTTTTTGGTGTGGAGCCAGCCTCTGCCGGGAGAAAACTGAGAGAATTGTGTAACAGTATTGCTTTTATGGAAGAACACATTCTCCACTTCTACTTTTTAGCTGGCGCAGATTTTATCCTCGGACCGGACGCGGATTACTCAGTCAGGAATGTCTTCGGAATTCTGGCTGCAGCCCCGGATCTGGCTAGAAGAGTGGTAAAAGTGCGGCACCTGGCGGCCCATATGCTGGAGATCATTGCCGGAAAAGCCATCCATCCCGCTGCCGCAGTTCCGGGCGGATTCAGCAAGCCCCTGCTGGAGGAAGAGAGACAAGAACTGAGGAAAATGGCGGATGAGTGTTTTGAGCTCGCCAAGTTCTCCATGTCATTCGCCAAAGAGGACCTCTTCCCTAAATATCTGGACGTGGTCAATTCCCTCGGTGTGTTTGATACAGGATTTTTAGGAACCGTGAAGGAGGATGGCTCGCTCGATCTTTACGACGGCAAACTGAGAATGATGACTGCCGACGGTGCTTATGAAGATTTTTCCGTCGAACAGTATACGGATTATATCTCCGAGCATGTTGAGCCCTGGACCTACTTGAAGTTCCCCTACATGAAAAAAGCGGGTGAATTCTCTATGGATCTGGATAATCCCAATGGAATCTATCGCACCAACACCCTGGCCAGGATGAATGTCGTTGATAAAATCGACACGCCTTTGGCCCAAGCCGAACTCGAAGAATTCAGGGAAAAATTTGGCCGTCCGGCCCAGCAGACTCTGCTCTTTCACTGGGCCAGGTTGATCGAGCTGCTTCACAACGCTGAAAATGCGATCCGGCTCCTCGAAGATCCTGAGATCACCAGCACCGATATCAGAAAGAAGGTGGAGCCCAGAGCTGCCAGAGGAGTTGCAAGTGTTGAAGCACCCAGAGGAACACTCATTCACGATTATGAGACAGATGAGAACGGCCTCGTAACCAATGTTAACCTGATCGTAGGCACCACGCACAATAATGCCCCCATGAACATGTCCGTCAAGAAAGCAGCTATAGATCTGATCAAAGACGGTAAATATGACGAGGGAATTCTGAATAGGGTTGAAATGATGATCAGAGCCCACGATCCCTGTCTCTCCTGCGCAACCCATAGGCTGGATGGAAAACTCGGTGTGAAGCTCGATATTGTTGATTCTGAAGGAACGATTCTAGACACATATACGACTTAAGCAGCGAGCTATATTTTTGCTTTCTTGAAATTTCAAGAAAGCTGACTTTTATGTGAAAGATCCCATCTCTGCGGCTGTCCATCCTCAGCAGCGGAGGTGGATGTCTTGAGTTGATAATGAACAAACTGCCGGTCTACTGCCGCAAACAGATCTTGATAGCCGGTTGTGGGAATATTCTCTTCGGTGATGATGGGTTCGGACCCGAGGTTGTCGAATATCTGCAAGCGCACTACTGCATTCCGGAAAATATCTGTTTGGCCGATACGGGTACCGGCATAAGAAAAATCCTGTTTACCCTTACCTTGAGTGAATCTCGCCCGGAAACAATAGTGATCATCGATGCAGTGGATAAAGGGAGAAAACCGGGTGAGATTTTTGAAATTTCCCTGGAAAATATTCCTGAAGAAAAAATCGATGACTTTTCCATGCATCAAGTCCCTTCGTCAAATCTTCTGAAGGAATTGCAGGATTTTTGTGATGTAAAGGTTGTCATAAAGGCCTGCCAGACAAAGACGATCCCGGATACGATCCAGCCGGGATTATCTCAGCCGCTACAAAAGGCGGTACGTTTGATGGCTCAAGAGATTGCGGATGAGTTCTTTATATAGTAGACTGCGGGGTATCTGTATCCTAAACACAAAACAAAGGAATGCCTGAGAGAAAATGACTTTAAGAGAAATCATGGATCTCCTTCAAGCCGAGGTGATCAGCGGACACGAACATCTTGATATTGAGATAGATTTTGCAGGCGGATCGGATCTCATGAGTGATGTCTTGGCTTTTGGTAAACCCGGCCTCCTTTTATTAACGGGTCTTTCTAATGCTCAATCAGTCAGGACAGCAAATATCATCGACGCCAAAGCCGTGGTTTATGTCCGAGGGAAAAAACCGGATGCAGCGGGAATCGAGCTTGCCCGGGAAGTCGGGATTCCTCTGCTTTCCACCAAGTACATGATGTACACGGCCTGCGGCCTTTTGTATAAGCAGGGTGTTCCGGGAGTGAGCGGCTCCTCGATCGAAGAATAGCCATGTGTGACGAGCATGTGTTATCACAAGAATTTGAAATCAAAGGTGGCGATTTCAGCAATGCCGGCAAAGCCTCCACCAGTATCAAGGAAATCCTCCGGGAGATAGGCATCGATTCCTCCATCATGGTCCGAGTCTGCATTGCCGCTTATGAGTCGGAGATGAATGTGGTCATGTATGCTCGGAGGGCGACTCTCACGTTGAGCGTTTCTCCCAAGATGCTTAATCTTAGGCTTGAGGACGAAGGACAGGGAATTGCCGACATACCCAAGGCCATGCAGGAGGGATTCTCAACGGCCACCAACGAAATGCGCGAGATGGGGTTTGGTGCAGGGATGGGACTGCCCAACATAAAAAAAAATGCCGACCATCTTGAAATCAGCTCGACTCCAGGCAAAGGAACATCTTTAGACTTGACATTCTTTTTAAACAAAGACAGGGAGAAATGAACCAATACGTCCATTTCGTCCGGGTTGATTCGGAAAAATGCGACGGCCGCATGAAATGCATGCGGATTTGTCCCACTGAGGCTATCAGGATCAGGAATGGAAAAGCCGTCATCATCGAAGAGAAATGCATTGACTGCGGCGAATGCATCACTGTCTGCCCCCACAATGCCATCGTCCCGCTGACAGATCCTTTCGGGGAGTTGACGAAATTTCGGTATACGGTGGCCCTTCCCTCGCCGGGACTTCATGCCCAGTTCGGAAAAGAGATACTGCCGAAGAAAATAATCAGCGGCCTGAAAAACCTGGGATTCGATGATGCCTTCGACCTCTCCCATACATGTGGTGAGGTCAGCTTCGCCATACAGGAATACCTCAGGGAATACAGCGGGCCCAGGCCGCTGATCTCCATTGCCTGCCCCACCGTCGTGCGTTTGATCCAGGTCAAATATCCCGCCCTCATCGAGCAGCTCATCCCGGTCGAGGTGCCGCGGGAAATCGCGGCCAGGGAACTTAAAAAGAAAAAGGCCAAACAGCTCGGCATCAAGGATAAAGAGATCGGGATATTCTATCTCACCCCCTGCCCGGCAAAAATGATCTCGATTAAACAACCGGCGGAAAAGGGGAAATCTCACCTGGATGGGGCCATATCCATTTCCGATATCTACGGCCCTCTTCTGGCCGCCCTTGAGGAGGTGGAGAAGAAAGATTACCGAAAAGATTTAGAGGACATCTGTATTCTGGGAATGGGCTGGGCCATGTCGGGGGGGATCTGCCGGACCCTGAGGTTGAAAAACTCGCTTGCAGCCTCTGGAATCTCGGAAATCCTTAAAATATTCGATGACGTCGAAAGAGGGAAGCTGAAGAACATCGACTTCATCGAAGCCTACTCCTGTTCCCAGGGCTGTGTGGGCGGCTCTTTAACCGTGGAGAACCTGTATATTTCGTACAATAAAATCCTCAAGATGATTGAAACCCTGGAACTCGAACAAATAAAGGCCTGCCCCGACATCAGGGATGTCAGAAAGCTGTATAGACAAAATTATTATGGAATTGACAGAAAAATTGAGCCCCGCCCCCTTAAACCTCTGGATACGGATTTAACCAAAGCCATCAAAAAGAGGATAGAAAAAGAGGAAATATACGAATCCCTTCCGAAAATCGACTGTGGAGTGTGCGGCGCTCCCACATGCATGGCCCTGGCCGAAGACATCGTAAAGGGAGAAGCTCAGCTGACAGACTGCATCTTCAATCTTCCCCAAGAATTCGCAGATCTCTCTCAGGAGTTGTCGGGAATTCTCGAGAAGTCTGCATCTTTCCGTTCTGTCAAGCATGGTTTTACCAAAGCAATAAATAAAAAGGAAAAAAGATGACAGTCAAAGAGATCGTGGAAACCCTAAACTTGAAGATTGTTTCAGGCCAAGAGAGCTTGGATATGGAGGTCACCAGCGGATATACGAGCGACCTACTCAGCGATGTGATCGCGAATAGTAAAGAAGGCAACCTCTGGATTACCCGGCAGACCCACCAGAATATAGTCGCCGTGGCTAAACTGAAAGACCTGGCCGGGATTATCATCGTGAACAGCCGTGAGCCCGACGAAGACACCCTTCGGAAGGCAGAAGAAGAAAAGGTGTCCATCCTGTGCAGCGAAGAGATGGCTTTCGAGGTCTCGGGAAGGCTGTATGCGCTGATTCGTTAACCGTGTCGATTTGGATACGCTACACTAGTTCATGCTCAGACAGTTTAAGGCGGACCTGCATGTCCACACGTGCCTTTCTCCCTGCACCGATCTGGATATGTCTCCCAAGCGCATACTGGCAGCGGCAGTCAAGAAAAAAATTGATATCCTGGGTATCTGTGATCATAATTCCTCTGAAAACTCTCTGGCCATCATGAACGCGGCCAAGGGGATGGATATCCGCGTGATCCCCGGCATGGAAGTTACGTCTCAGGAAGAAGTTCACGTCATAGCCCTGTTTGGTGATGTAGCAAACGCCCTGAAACTCCAGGAACATGTCTACAGCCGGCTGCCGGGAGAAAACGACGAGGAAGCCTTTGGCATGCAGGTTATCGTGAATGAAAAAGAGGAAGTGCTGGGTTTTAACGAGAAGTTGTTAGTCGGAGCCACGACCATTCCTCTGGATGACATCCTGAGGCTGATCCATGGTTTCGACGGAGTGAGCATCGCATCCCATATAGACAGAGAAGCCTTCAGCATCTTGGGGCAGTTGGGATTCATTCCAGAGAACCTGGAGCTGGACGCCCTGGAGATCTCACCCCGCATATCCTTTGCAGAAGCCGAGAAGAAATATTCAACTCAGTATCCGATCACCTGCTCCTCCGATGCCCACTATCCCGATGACATCGGCAAGGGTTTTACCTGTTTCCTGCTGAAAGAAGGGACCGTGGCCGAGATTAGGAAAGCCTTGAGGGATGAAGACGGAAGAAAAGTGATTCACTGACGTATCGATGGAAGATCTTTCTCTACACATCCTGGATATTGCAGAAAATTCTGTGGCGGCCCAAGCGGATACGATTGAAATCATCATCACGGAAGCGAGAGGCGAGAATCTGCTGTCCCTCGAGGTCAACGACAACGGTGTCGGCATGGACGAGGAGACAGTAGAAAATGCCCTCGATCCCTTCTACACGTCCAAGTCGGTCCGCCGTTTTGGTTTTGGATTATCTCTTCTATCCGAGGCCGCCAAAGCGGCCAATGGTCATTTGTCGATAGAGTCTAAAAAGGGGGAGGGGACCAGGGTCAGGGCTGATTTCCAGTTCGACCATATCGACCGGCAGCCCTTGGGTGATATGGGGCAGACCTTCATCACCCTGGTGATTGGAAACCCTGAGGTTGACTTCGTCTACATTCAGAAAGAGAATGACCAAAAGTTCATCATCGACACGCGGGAAATAAAATCTCAACTCGATGAGACTCCTATAAACTCTCCCGCCGGGATAAGAATAGTCAGGGAGCGTTTACGGAAGCTGCCAGCATAATCAGCGAGACTGAAACAACAGAACGGGATCGATTTCTGCCCTTGATCCGATTTCCTGCCTCGAGCAGCCCATCGTTGGGTAGCAAAATTGTCTTTACTGAAGGATGGATATTCATATAATAGATTCAGAAGGAGAAAGCGTCTTGGCAAAAGATCAAGGGGTCACGCAAGAATTCTTGGATAATATCCTGGAAAGCATGGAGGGGGGAGTCCTGACGGCCAATAAGATGGCAGGATCACATCGTTCAATCGATCCGCTGAGGAGATTACGGGCTATAAAAAGGAGGAGGTGCTCCACCAGAACTGCTGCGATATCCTCAAGAGCGATCTCTGCGAGGATGCTTGTCCCTTGGAAAAGGCCCTGGAAACCGGAAAGCCTGTTTTCAGCTACGAGATTGTGATCTCCAATAAGGCGGGGGACAAGGTGCCCGTAAACATCACCACTTCGCCCTTACGGACCAGCGATAATCAGATCATCGGCATCGTGGAAAATTTCCGGGACCTGACCAAGCACAAGGGATTGTGGGGGAGGCTGCGCGAGGAGAGGAACAAGGCACAGCAGTACCTCAACATCGCGGGGGTCATCATCGTAGCCATCAATGAAGAAGGAACCGTCTCGCTTATCAATAAGAAGGGGTGTGGTGTCCTGGGTTACAGAGAGGAGGAGATCATCGGCAAGAACTGGTTCGATCTCTGCGTTCCGGAGGATGTCAGGGAAGAAAGGAAAGACACATTTAAGAGGGTGATGGCCGACAAAGAGCAGGAAGTTGAGGATTATGAAAACATAATCTTAACCAAATTGGGCGAGGAGCGGATTGTCGCATGGCACAATGCCACACTGAGGGATGGATCCGGGCGAATCGTCGCTACCCTGAGTTCAGGCGAAGACGTCACGATACGCAAGCAGACCGAGGAGGAGCTGATTAGGTCAGAGAAGCTCTCTTCTCTGGGCCAGTTGGCCGCCAGCGTTGTCCATGAGGTGAATAATCCCCTGGCAGGGATCATGATCTATGTGAAACTCCTTCTCAAGAAATATCGTAATGGAAGCATTCAGATGGATTCCACGGAAGATCAGCTGTTAAAGATGGATCGAGAGCTGGACAGAACGACTCGCATTATCAGGAATCTTCTCGATTTCGCACGTCAATCCGAGCCCAGTATGAAACCCATCGAGATCAACAAAGTTATCGAGGCGGCGCTGCTCTTGGTTGAGAACCAGATTAACCTTGAAAATATCGGGCTTGAGAAAAATTTGGATCCACAGCTCCCTGTCGTTCAGGCGGATTTCGATAAGATCCAGCAGGTCCTGATCAACATCATCTTGAATGCCATCCAGGCCATGCCCGAAGGCGGAGACTTGACAATCACCACTTCGGTGGCCAAGCATATCCGCATCAATCACAGTTACAAGGACACCTTGAGAATCGATATCAAAGACACAGGGATCGGCATCCCCAAGGAGAATCTGAGCAGGCTTTTCACTCCATTCTTCACCACCAAGGAAAAGGGGAAGGGCGTCGGGCTGGGCCTTTCCGTCGTTCATGGGATTATCGGGAAGCACAAAGGAAAGATAGATGTAGAAAGCGTGCCGGATCGAGGCACAACGTTCTCGATATATCTGGAGGTCATGGATGAGCAAAAGGACTAAGGTCCTCGTTGTCGACGATGAAGACATAGTCCGGGAATCGCTTCGAGACTGGCTCGAAGGCGTGGGTTATGATGTTGATACCGCTGAATCGGGTGAGGAGGCGCTCCGCATCATCAAGAAGAAAAAGATCAAGATCATGATTGCCGATCTCGTTATGCCCGGCATAAACGGCATTGAGCTGATGAATGAGGCCAAGAAAATAGTCCCCTCCATCGCCGCTGTAATCATCACAGCGCATGCCACGGTTCAAACTGCCATCACCGCCATAAGAGAGGGGGCGCATGATTACATCGAAAAGCCGTTCTGTCCGGAAAAGGTGGAACTCATCTTAGAAAAATTGGTGGAGCATCAGGAGCTGATCGAGGAGAACATCTCGCTGCGCCGGCAGATCGAAGACAGGTTTCTTTTCCGGGGGATCATCGCGAAAAGCCCCAAGATGTTACAGCTCATCGAGCTCATCAAAACGGTAGCTCCCACGAACGCCACCATTCTGGTCACCGGAGAAACCGGCACCGGCAAGGAAGTGGCGGCCCGCGCCATCCATCACCACAGCCAACGAGCAGCCAAGCCCTTCATCGCCACAAGCTGTGCGGCTCTTCCGGAGAGCCTTTTGGAGAGTGAGCTCTTCGGCCATGAAAAGGGATCTTTCACCGGTGCCACGGAGCGGAAGAAGGGAAAATTCGAGGCTGGAGACAAGGGTACCCTGTTCCTTGACGAGATAGGCGAAATAAACGCCAACACACAGGTTCATCTCCTGAGGGCCCTCGAGGAGAAAAAGGTCACCAGGATTGGGAGCAACGAGGAGATCCCCGTTGATGTCCGTGTTATCACGGCCACCAACAAGGACTTGAGGGCTATGGTAATGGAGGGACATTTCAGAGAAGATCTGTACTATCGATTAAAAGTTGTGGCGATCAACATCCCCCCGCTCAGAGAGCGAAGGGAGGATATCCTGCCCCTGGCCGAGCATTTTGTGAAAAAATACGCAGAGGAAAACAAGAAGGACATAAGAAATCTGTCCCCCGAGGTCATTGAGTTCATGCTGAATTATTCCTGGCCAGGCAACGTGCGAGAGCTGGCAAACATGATCGAACACGGCGTGATTCTATCCAAAACCAACGCGGTCACCATGGCCGAGCTTCCCTCTGACATTGTTCATCCCGTTTCCTCGGAAGAGAAGACCATCGAGGTGGTGACACGAAAACACATACTCTCGGTTCTGGAGGAAACCAAGGGCAATGTGACCAAGGCGGCGAACATACTGGGCATCCAGCGGATGACGCTGTACAACAAGCTGAAAAAGATGAGCCGTGACGTCAATAATTTAGACACCTAGCGTCTAATATATTGACACCTTCTCGCCTTTTGGTTTTTTTCCGGGGAATTGCCTCTTCGTCATAAGTCTTTTATTTTATTACAGTTAAGAAAATTATAGAGATTGTTTTATCGACCGGAAGGGGTTTGGCATACATTTTGCTATATAAAGAGTCTCATGTTCCAAGAGGACGATTAATCCAAAGCAAACCCAGGAGGTTAACATGAAAAAGGAAAGCATGCTGGTTGTCGAAGACGAAGACATCATGCGGGAGGCGCTGGTCGATTACTTCTCGGACGAGGGCCACAGAGTCGACACGGCGATTGATGGTGATAAGGCTCTGGAAAAAATCAATATTCAAGATTACAAGGTGTTGATCATTGATCTCAGATTACCTGGCCGCGATGGGCTCTCGGTGCTGAATGAGGTCCGCGCGAAGAATCCGGACGCAAAAGTCATAATCATCACAGCGTATCCCTCGGTTGAGACCGAGAAGGAAGCGATCCGCAGAGGCGCCATTGAATACCTGCAGAAGCCCTTTGAGCTCACCTATCTGGAAACCTTGATCAGGCAGTCCTTCGAGGTTGAGATCGTTCCTACCCCGCCAGTTGAAGAGCCTGTCGTTGAAGAAAAGATTATCGCTCCCTGCATCTGGATGCAGGCAGGTATCATCCCGAAACGCCGCTGCACGCTCGGCTATCAATGCCAGAGAGTCTGTAATTTTCATGCGGCCATGATGAAGAAGGAAAAATTCAGCGGCGATCCCAGGATCGAGCCTTTCTTGGAGAAGCTCACCTCTCAATCCGGGAGATATCAGTGCCGGTACACAATGAGCGGAGAGATCTCCGCCCGGTCCTGTTCACAGCTGTACCGCTGCGAGGACTGCGAGCTCCACCAGACGATCCAGGATGATATCGACCAGCAGGTGGCCATGAAGGCAAAGAGCAGGAAGAAAATGCAGGCTCAAGTTACCCTTAAGCACAAGCCGATCCGAACCGACCACTGATTCGGATACGGAAGTACAGGCCTATCAGGCCTCGAAGGCTGATGATTCCTGGAATTGGCTGATCATTAATTCTTCGTCCCAGGATGGGACCAGGCGATGCTCAGAAGAGTAGCGCTTCCATTCATCGTATGTAACGAGTGGTTTGGTCTTTTCGATTAGATTGACGGTTGTGTTCAGCACTCCCGGGAGTTTGTTTACAACATTGGTTATGTACCTGCCCAATCTCTCCTCTTCTTCAGCGAGCAAAGAGAACTGGATGCTGTCCCCGAAGAGGTGAAAAGTATACGCAATGTATGCCATTCGCAGATCTTCCGGTAGGGCCGCAGCTGCGATATTTTGATAGATGTGTGTATAATTCCGCGCAAGTACTTTTAGGGTGATGGTGAATCTTTTCATATCTTTTGTATCTTTGGGAAGGGGATAAAACACAGGCTTTATCAAGTGTATCACCCAAATATCTTCTATCTGTTCAATTTTGATCAAATGCTTAGCGATAAATTCTCCCAGAATGTCGGTGTCTACGGTATGGACAAAAAGGCTTACGTCTACGTGCCTGGCACGCTTCGACAGGTAAAGCATCTGCCCTTTTCCCTCAAGGCCGCTCTGGAGCTCGTCCTTGTGCTGCAGAATTTCGTCCCATATCTCTCCCTTATCCGTCAAGGATTTCATCCTGATCAATGTTATCATTTTACTCCCTCTCTTAAATCCGTATTCCCAGGATTGGGTTCTGAGCCGACAATTCGAGCCTCTTGCCTGAAAAAAAACTCATAGTCCTAATCTAGGCCAATATCCTATCATGTCAATAGGGTCAATC
>JAUWSR010000144.1 GCA_030609975.1 Acidobacteriota bacterium
ACAAGATAGAATATGATTACTGCAATATCCAACGTTTCAATTTGCATTTTTTGAATTTTCCAATATCTCTGTAAAATTTATCTCTTTGCGTATGTATTGACCAACTTTGTTCAACGTTTTTACATCAATATCGCGGATCTTACCATTGTAATTAGGTCCTACATCAACCGAAAAAATATTGCCATACTTAACGGCTCCTAAATAATCTTTATAAATTTTTTCAGCAGGATGGCAAAGCGTATCGTGCTTGGGTAATGAATAAAACCACATAGCACCGCCTTCATGGGGAGGCAAAATGGGATAAGTAAATTCAGCAGCCAGATAACCTTTGTAATTGGCCTCTGCATCTTTATTATATGTTGTTGTACTTGCATCTCCTACAGGCCCCGGTTTTCCCATTTCCCTTAAAGATAATCTACCGGCTGGTTCTCCATGGTTAAATCCAACAAAACAATTGGGTTGAAATTGATGCACCCACTCGACAGTAGCCTCGTGACTTAATCCTCCGTCACTTTGAGCGTGGTCCATCCAGAAAAACTCGATAGGACCATATTTTGTGCATAATTCTTCGAGCTGTTGTCCATTTGATAAAGTAATTCCATGGAAGCCCACCATTCACCTTCTTTCCGATTTTCAAACTGAATATTTTTACTCTCAGGCTGGATTACGTGATCGGGAAGTACTGATTTATTCATTTTCAGCATTCCATTTTTAGATGTGGAATCAATACACGCACTCATGGGCTGCATCTGCATACCATTTTAAATTCTCAACCGGCGTTTCAAAAAAATGATCCGAAGCCGAGCAGATGTATCCACCATCATAACCTACTTTTTGGAACAGTTCAGAAACTTTATGAAAGATGAGTTCTTTTGAGCCATCTGATAGAATGTTAACCTGATCGATTCCACCAATTAAAGCAATCCGATTTCCTATTTTCTGTTTTAGGTCCCAAGGTTCCTGATTGCTACCAATACTCACAGGCGCCAGTGTTTCTGAAGCATCGCAGCCATTCTGAACAATCATTTCTTCAATGCCAAGAGTTCCACCGCAGGTGTGATAGGCAATTTTAAATCCAAATTGGTGAAGCGCATCATGCATTTTTCGATCGTAGGGTAGACAAAATTCTTTATGTAAATCAGGAGATATTAAAGTCGAAGATGACGATCCGCCGCCGGTTTCAATCAAATCAAACCTGGCGCCTTTCATGGATTCAATGAATTGCATCTTTTTATCCAGTAAAATTTCAAGCAGTTCGTGCACCCAATCGGGTTTGTCATAAGTCGCCAAAATCAGGTCAGTAATATCGCATAAACAGGCCGCATGCTGCCAGCATCCGGCCTGATCACCCCAGACAAAACCACGAAGAATGCCATCATCACCGACCTCGTCATATTTTTTTGACAGGGGCTCTAAATTTAATTTTGGCACCGGCATATATTTTTTAATCAATTGAATATCCTCATCCTGCTTGATCAAATATTCTTTTATCCATGTGGTTTTCCTGTCACCGGCAGTTTTATATATGAGTTTTCCTTCGGGAGTTTCAATTGTGTGATGTACTTTACGGTCATCGGGGTCGTCCTTAATTGCCTCGGGAATATCTCTCCAATTTTTTGTGTTAAATTTTTCAAAATCCGCATGAGTGACCCAGAACTGGGCCATATCTTCAAAATATTGAATCTGGGCGTCTAAACCGATTTTTTTACATGCTTCCAGTTCACTGATACCGCCCAGATATTTGTCCAGGTGATAGCCTTGCCATTGGTGAACTGTAACCGGTAATCGGTCTGGTTTTTCTTTATTTAAAGCAGTCATTAAGCGTTCTTTTGGAGTCATCATTTTTTTTATTCCCTATGCTCGCTGTTGTTGAATATTAGCTATCATCATAATGAATTATTTAAAACTCTCTAGCCACATCAATCATGGCTTCCAGTTTCCCAATTACCTCCCATTAACATCCTAGAATGAGAGTATCACATCCAGAACGACAGGGTCAAAGACTCAAAAAGAGTAACGAATCAACGCTGTGGACGTTGAAACATTGCTACAACAAAAATGTTCTCAAAAGGACAAGTGGTTATCCCCTAAAAACTCAGCGGTTATTGAAGAGGGGGTTCAATTCAGAATCTGAGCGTTATAAAAAGATTAAAGGTCAAACCCATGTACAGGATGTTGTTTTCGAAGATCTCACCTTCCACCACATCGAATTCTTTGTACCATATGTTTTTGTGGTCATAGACGTTGAAGATGGAGGCACCAATGATAGAGGTCGTACCGGCCAGAGGGAATCTGTAGTTGGCGGAGAGATCGAGCCGGTGATAGGCCGGAAGCCGAGCGCCGTTTTTGGTTCCCAGCACCACACGTTCGATGACCCTTCGCCCCTCGAATATCTCTTCTTCTTCCACGCCCACTGGTTCGGTATACGGTCTGCCGGTGGCATAGATCCAGGTGCCGGAAAAGGTCCATCTTTTAAGATCAAAGCTGTTGACCACCTTGAATTCATGCGGGACATCCTGGAGGGCCGGATAAGGGTCATCCTCCAGTTCCGGGAAGGTATACTCCACTTGACTCAAGGTATAACTGAGCCAGCCATGCCAGGCCCCATATTTTTTCTGCAGGAGAAATTCGAGACCTTTGGCGATACCGGTGCCGTTGTAGAAGAACTGGCTGTAATCCAGTTCTTCTTCTGTCGGGGTGAATCTCAGGGCGAACTCTGAAAGACCGCTGAGGTCCTTATAAAAGGCTTCCACATCGAACAGAAATTCTGAGGTCTCGTAGCTGAGCCCGACGATGTAATGGGTGGCTTTGCCATAGGGGATGATCTCACCGTCGGAGAGCACCCAGAATTCGCGATCTCCCTGCTGGACGTCCTCACGGGTGATGCGGTTGACGATCTGGGAGTACTGTCCCCAAGCGCCCTTCAGTTGGATGGTGTCCGTCAGGCGCAGGCTCAGGGCCAGCCGCGGTTCCCAAAAGGTCTGGCCGGTCGTATCAAAATAGTTGACTCGGATCCCCGGTGTCAGGACAAAGCGGTCCAGGATGGAAATGCGATCCTGTAGATAACCGGAATACTGGGTGCCTGAGCTGTCTTGGTTGAGGATCGAGAGAAAATTCCCGGGCCCGGTCGGTGTCTCGTCTTCCTCTGCTTGGATCTGCTCGACATCATATTTGTAAGTGACTTTGTTTTGGGTGACCTGAAGCCCAAATTCCGCCTGATTAGAACCAGGCAGCCGCAGGGTGTTGTCCCAGCGGAAGGTCAGGTCATCCAGGTCGTTGTCCTCTGAGGTCCCCCGAGAAAAACCCCGGTTCTTCAGGAAAGGGGGAGGCTCCCAATCCGGATCTTCAGATGTCCATACCAGGCTGCTTTGACGGCTGGTATCTCTTTGGCTCAAATAGTTGGAATACCCCACCAAAATATGGCTCTGAAAGGATTCATGCCATTTGCGGACCCAGTTCGCACTGAAACCCGTGTTGCCCCACTTGCGGATGTCTTGGACATCGATATCGCCTGAGACGGATACGTCCTCATCGGCCAATCTCTCGGCAAACATGGGCGGGAAGGCCTGTACGCGGGAGTTGTCCATATTGTCCAGTCCATTATAAAAACTGGCAAACAAGGTATCTTTGTTGCTGGGACGGAAGGTCAATTTGGCGTTGAGGTCGTAAAAATAGGACTTGGGCTGGACTTCGGAGAATCCGGCAAACTTCCCGCCGCCACCCCCTCTTCCCATGAAGCCTCCTTGGGCCGGGGCATTTTCCGTGAACATCCCCAGGATGCTGTCATAGAGCGGGCTCTGGAAGGAACGTCGCCCGGCCAGGATAAAGGATCCCTTGTCGAACAGCGGCACCTCCAGCAGCCCATTGAAGCTGAGCAAGCTTACTCCGCCGCTGCCGTGAATGCCTTCGTCGCTCCCGGGCTTTCCCGTCAGTTCCATGATACTGGAGAGGCGGCCTCCGTATTTGGACTCATAGCCGCCTTTGCTCAAACGTACCTCCTTGACCGCTTCCATGTTAAAGGCGCTGAAATAGCCGTAGAGGTGATCTACATGATAAATGGTAAAGCCGTCGTAGAGGATGAGGTTTTGATCCGGAGTCCCTCCTCTAACGTACAGTCCGGAGGAAGCCTCATTGCTCCCGCTGATCCCAGGCAGGAGCTGGAAGGCGCGGAAGATGTCCTTTTCCCCTAAGCTGGGGAGGGTTTCGATCTGAGTAGGTGTTAGGGTCACCTCGGACACTTTATCCTCTACGGTCAACAGCGGACGTGCCGCCTCGACGGTCGCCTCATGGGTTTCCTGAGCGATTTCGAGAGTGAAGTTGACCACGGTGATCTTTCCGCCGGTGACGATAATGGTCCTGGTTTTTTGTTCGAATCCCTCGAGCGAAACCACCAGCATGACAGGACCTTGTTTGACACCGCTGAGCCGATACCTTCCTTCATGGTCGGTCAAGGTGCTGAGGTTTGTATTTAATATCCCCGCTGTAGCTCCCGGCAGGGCTGTGCCGTCACTCAGTTTAACCAAACCGGTTATCTCACCGGTTTGTGCCAAAGAAATCACCGGACACCATACAAAAAGAAAAATGCATGTCAAGATTAAGCGCTTTATCATTTTCTGATCTCTCCTCTAACGAAGTGGTTCATTCGAGAATGAATCCTACTATATGATGTAATGTTCATTCGAGAATGAATCCTACACACTGACGTGATGTCCATTTTAGGCATGGATCCTACCTGAGCATTGGTATCGGTGCCGGCAGCGCAAACTTGGTGGCCAGGGCGGGAGGAGGGGCCTGCCCTGGCCAAGCCTGCATGGGGAGGTAAATTGAAGCTATTAGAATCAAGTCTTTTCAAAATCCTTGTATAAACGGTCGAGGCGAGGATTTCTTCGTATGCCCCGGTCTCTTGTGAACCTCTGGCCTCTCCGGAGGCGATCACTCCTCAGGGAGTTTAAAGCCTCCTGTTGTTCGGGTGTGAGCACTGCAGCGATGGCATCCCGGTTTTTCAGACGCTCGATGAACATGTTTTCACGAGTATCTGATCGCTGGGAGAGAATTTGTTTGAGCCTGTTGTAATCCATATTTTCTCTGTCGAGCATCACTTTTCTGAGCTCTAAACCCAGTTCGCCTTGAGCGTTTCTATGTTTGAGGGTTTTTTCCTCCTGCGCGAGGATCAAGTCTGTGATCTTTTCAAGCTGCTCGTCCGTGAGGTTGAGCTCGGCCTGTTTTGCCTTAAGGACCATCAGGATCCCACCCTGTCCGCCGCGCCCAGGCCCCCGCCTCTGATCGATGCGGGCCTGCGCCAACACGCTGGAGGCTGTCAGAGAAAATCCGACGATGAGAACCAAGAATAAAGTCATACGTTTTACTCTCATTTTCTTCTCCTAATAATGTCGTTGCGAGGCCCGTCGGGCCGAAGCAACCTCATCAGTACATTTTTTTGTCTCACGTGAATTAGACCGAATGGTCTTGTTGTTTATTCCCTCTAGAGGGGTCAGGTCTTCATTTTCCACATAAGAGGGTTCATTCTTCTATTTATCTTGAGTGAGTTTTTCGAGGATATGGATAAGTTTTTGTCTGCGTTCTTCTTTTAAACGTGCATAGATTTTCTTCTGATCTTCATCCAGGATCTTTTGGAAGGTCAAGTCTTTTTGGTTCTCGCGTTCCTGCCAAAAGAGCAGAAGTGATTCCGGATTCTGCATCCTACGCCCGGCGGCCATGGGGGGCCGACTTTGAATCTCCATCTGGGATCTCAGCTGATTGACCTGTTTATCCGTCAGGGAGAGGGCTTCTCTCAGTCCCTGCAGTTCAGGAAAAAACATCGATCCCCACCAATCTGGCTTGGGTGGACGAAAACCTCGCTCAGCTATTCGTCGGGGGCTGAAGGGTCCTCTGTTTAGAAGTCTTTTTTGCTCCGGAGTAAGCAAGGGCTCAAGCTCTGAATGCAGGGCCTGACTGACTATCTGCATCTCCTGAATGAAGTCTTCGCGGATTTCCCAGACGGTCTGAGCATGTTCATCCAGGATAGTCTTAATTTGGCGAGATTGCTCTTGATTCAGGTCCAATCGATTTTCATACCACAGGGAAAAGGTCTTAGGATTGCTTAGGGCAAACGCCCGGGTGATCCTTCTTTGGATAAGGGCCCGGTTGAGCATAGCGCCGATAACAACTCCCATGATAAGTGTTATGATTATGCTGATTGTCACTTTGGCTTTAATATTCATTTTGAGATTCTCCCCGTCAGTAAAATAGCGGCAGTCGGCTCAACTCTTCATAGGTCGTGTCCGATGCAAAAAAGGCTTCTTCTTCCGTCACCTGCACTTGGTCCCCGATAGTAAGATTGTACGAGATGAGCACCAACATAGTGACGGCCCCGGCAAGGGCGATCTTTTTAAATACGCTCTTGAATGCTTCGTAGAAGGCTTCCAATCCGTTTCCGAATTGTAGGGGAGATGAGAGCCGGTTGGCCACGCGTTCTGCAAACATGGGTCCAAAGGACACATCTTTGCTTTGTGAGAGGGCCTGACGCTGTCTGTTTATCTCTGCTTTTTCCTTGCGCAGTTCCTCCGATTCCTTCAGAGCTTTTTCCAAGATGTTTCTTTCTTCAGCGGACAAATAGCCGTCAAAAGATCGATAAAGCAGCTTTATTGCTTTCTTATCCATGTTTTTCCCCTGATCCATCTATTTTCTTCTCATAAAGAGGTTTGAGTATCTCCTTGAGTTTTCGCTGACCCCTAGCCAAACGGGACAGCACAGTCCCCAAGGGAAGCTCCAGTAAACGAGCGGTTTCTTCAGTGGTGTAGCCGTCTATGAGCCGGAGGACGATGACCGCCCGATATTTGGCCGGCACCTGCCTGAGACCCCAATGGACCATCTCAGCAGCCTCATACTGCTCCCTGGGATTTCGTTTGTCAGGAACGCCCTCGATGGGATTGTGCTCAGCGTTCACATGGAGTTTTCTCCGGCGCTGCCGTTTTCTGAGCTCGTTTATACAAAGATTGATGGCAATGCGGGTGAGATAGGTGCCCAGCGCGGAATCGCCTCTGAATCTGTCGAGAGATCTGTAGAAACGGATAAAGACCTCCTGTCCTATGTCCTCAGCTTCAGGGCCGGAACCCATCATTCCGATCACGGTTGCCGCTACCTGATTTTCATATTTGTAAACGAGCTCTTTGAAGGCATCTTTATCCCCATTGCGTGTATTGGCGATAAGAGCCTGATCGTCCAGCTTGCACATCGTGTTGTTTTTTGCTAAGTGAACCTTTCTCGGAAAAACGAGTGTACTATCCATGCATGGAGTTAGACCCTTCTTTGACCTGTTTTATTCCCGCAACTATTTTTTCCAATAGGGATTTACCAGATCCTCGAAGATGGCCATGGCGGCTTCTGCCCCGTAGGCGCTGGCGGTGACGATCTGTTTAAACTGGCCCTCAACGTCCCCGGCTGAATAGATACCCGGTATGTTGGTGCGGTGCCTGCGGTCACTCTGGATATACCCGTCCGGGGTCAGCTCTACGCCCACCTGTCTGGCCAGTTCAACCTCGGGCCGGTAGCCGATAGAGATGAAGACACCATCGAGCTTGCGCGTAAACTCTTCCCCGGTCCGGTTGTTCACCAGACGTGCCGCTTCCACGCGGTCCTTTCCCAAGATCTCTTGGATCTCGCAGTTCCAAAGCACCGGAATCTCTTCCGAGGTCAATTTTTGGGCGAGGTGCTCCTGAGCTCTCAGCTTATCTCTGCGGTGAACCAGGGTGACATCCACACCGATATTTTTGAGGTGGAGGGCTTCGGTGAGCGCACCGTTACCGCCGCCCACCATGACAACCGTTTTGCCGATGAATTGAGGGCCGTCACAGGTGCTGCAGTAACTCACCCCTTTCCCGCTCAACCGGGATTCACCGGGAATGTTGAGGTGATTGTGGTCAGCGCCGGTAGCCAGAAGTACGACCTTGGTAGAAAACCGGCGGCGGGTGGTCTGCACCTCGATCCGTTCGCCCAAACTCAGCCGGGTGGCTTCTTCGCTGGGAAATATCTGGCAGTATTCCAAGGCATGGGCTACCATGATCTCCACCAAGGTTTTGCCTCCCACCCGGGAGAGGCCGGGATAGTTTTCGACTTCAGGCGTGGTGGCGATCTGGCCTCCCAAAATGCCTTTTTCGATGATGACCGACTTGAGCCCCGTACGTGCGGCATAGATGCCGGCGCTCAGGCCGGCAGGACCACCACCGATTATCACCAGGTCGGCTTCGATCTCTTTGTCTTCCACATCAGGGATGAAAATGTTCTGCTCCTCCAGTTTATCCAAGGAGGACATAAAAAGCTCTTCCTGCTGAGCGCCTTTGCCTATCAACAGTTCATTGGCAAAGGTCATGGGAGTGCTGTAGGCGGAATAGCGATCGGTCAGGTCGGCGTTGGCTTGGGTGTCGATGATCTCAAGCGAGATCTTATCGGGCGCTGCGACCGCTGCCTTGAGAGCATTAGCCGCCTGCTGCGGGCAGTAAGGACAGGTCATGCTTACAAAGACCTTGACCTGTCGGGGGCTGGTGATTCCGGCCAGGATCTTGGAGGACTGTTCGTGCAGCTGGCTGTTGCGGCTGCCCAACATGACCAGGGTATCGATGAAGATTCGACCCTCTTCACCCAGGGGGGCTCCCATCCAGCGGATATGGTAGTTGTCGGGATCGAACAGTATGGTGGGGGAGCGGTCGACGTGCCATTTCTTTGCCAATTCATGGTCGAGCGGAAGGGATTGGAGGACGAATTTGGGAGAGAGGTCGGTGACTGTCTGAAGAATCTCCTGTGCGGCCTTGTTGAATTGGGAATTCTTATCTTCATCTGTGAAAAGATAAAGAGGAACCTCATAGGAGAGGCCCTCGAAGACCTTCCTGAGCTGGTCCTGTACATCTTTCAGACTGGCCTGATTGTGTTCCGATCCTGAATGTGTGTGTTTATGCGGCATTCCGCTCTCCCTGGATTGATTGTGACAAAAAAATCCCGACCCTTACGTCGAGAACTTGATCATCAGGGACATTATATGGACAAAAAAAGGGCGGGTCAATG
>JAUWSR010000151.1 GCA_030609975.1 Acidobacteriota bacterium
CGCATCGCTCTTATGCCTCAGGTATTTTATCCCTTCACAAATCTACGCTATCAGAGTTCCGGAGGTGTTGTCCTCATTAGAATCAGTAACATAGATAGTAGTGCCATCTTATCAAATACCATCTCGTTTATCGAAGGTGTTTGGAATGATATAAATTCATTTGCTCCCTTTGAATATCATTTCCTGGATGAGACCATCGATGCACAGTACCTGAATGAGAAACGCCTTGGCCGCCTTTTTGGCTATTTTGCTTTTCTGGCGATCTTTATCTCGTGTTTAGGCTTGTTCGGATTGGCATCTTTTGTGACGGAGCAGAGGACTAAGGAGATCGGGATCCGCAAGGCCCTGGGTGCATCCTGGAAAGACATTGTTCGGATGCTTTCCAAAGATTTTACGCGCTGGATCCTGATGGCCAACCTAATCGCCTGGCCTATCGGTTGGTATGTCATGTCTCGTTGGCTGCAAAATTTTTCCTACCGGACCTCGGTTGCCTGGTGGAGTTTTATCGCAGCAGGTGGGTTGGCGCTGGCGATCGCTTGGTTGACCGTCAGTCTCCAGACGTTCAAGTCGGCCCGCGCCAATCCCGTGGATTCCCTCCGCTACGAATAACCGATTATTTGGGGACGGTTCTATTTTTTGGGCTATTCCTTTAACAAAAACATTTTCTGAATGAAGGAACAAGGTATAGCTCCCCCATGGGGCTCAGCCGGGATTAGACTTTTATGAAACTCCTGTGTTCGATTGACCGAGTTTGTTTGGCTGTGTTATTTTAGCCGCAGGTGCCTCATTGGTGCCACATCCAGATTCAATGAAAGAGGGTAATTTCATGAATAAGCGTATTTTTATCATCGGTCTGATTTTACTGCTTTGGTGTGCGTCGAGCATGTTTCTTATGGCTCAGGAGGAAAAGAGCCCACTTTTCGACTCCTGGGAACAGTATTTAAAGTTGAAGGAAAGCTCTGAATTCGATCTAAAATGGATCTCGCTCGGACCCACGATCAACTCTGCCCGGGTCGAGGCTATTCAATGTGATCCTGCCTGTCCGGGGACCTGGTATGTGGCCTTTGGTTCAGGCAACCTCTGGAAAACCACAAACCATGGCCTGAGCTGGAAACCGATCTTCGAGAATCAAGCCGCCTTGGGTATAGGTGATATCGCCCTGGCCCCTTCCAATCCCGATATCATCTGGCTGGGCTCTGGAGAGAGCCTTAAAAAAGCACGAAATTTTACCATGCCGGGGGTGGGAGTGTTCCGCTCGGATAATGGCGGTGAAACCTGGCAGAACATGGGACTCCACGACTCTTACCACATCGGTGAGATTGCCGTCCATCCTCAGAACCCGGACATCGTGTTCGTGGCGGTCTTGGGACATTTCTGGTCGACCAATCCCAACCGGGGGCTATACCGCACCATCGATGGGGGCAAAACTTGGGAACATGTGCTATATGTCAACGAACGGGTGGGTGCTAACGATGTGGTCATCGCTCCCTCAAATCCCGATGTCATCTATGTTTCCATGTGGGAAAACAACCCCGGCACCGTTGGTAGCGAAAGCGGTGTGTACAAGAGCGAGGATGGTGGAAATAGCTTTACTCGAATGAGCGGTGGCCTACCGGACGGTCCCAGGACCGGCCGCATCGGTGTGGCCGTTTCTTGGAGCGATCCCAACAAGGCCTACGCACTCATCGATAACTTCAATCTAGAAGTGAATAAAACCGGGGAGGTTTACCGCACCCTGGATGGCGGCCAGACCTGGATTAAGCGTCATGAGGAACCGCTGCAGATATTCTCCCGTATCGGATGGTATTTTGCGGACTGTTACGTCGATCCTCAAAACGACGATGAGATCTACTGCTTGGGTGTGCGGGTGGCACACAGCAGCGATGGCGGCAAAACCTTTGATTTTATGCGTGGTGATGTGCACCATCTCTTCCCCAGCCCGGCCGAATTCTTACATGTCGATCACTGTGAGCTCTGGATCAATCCCCTGAATCCTAAGCATCTGGCATTAGGCAATGATGGGGGACTTTTTATCAGCTATGATAGAGGCAGCTCCTGGCTGCACTACAACAATCTCCCAGCCGGCGAATTTTACGATATCTCTGTGGACAACCAGGATCCCTATTTTGTATATGGCGGAACTCAGGATGATGCCTCGGTCTGCGGCCCGTCCCGGGAATGGAAGCCCAAGTATCCAGACGGCTGGCAGTACATCTGGATCGATTCATGGTCGGGTGGGGATGGCTGTGTGACCATCCCGGACCCTGAAGATCCCAATATTGTCTATACCTCCTCTCAAAACGGCGGGATCTTCCGTAAGGACCTGAAAGCTGACCGTTCACAGAGGATTCGGCCCCGGCTTCCCAAGAAACACGAGGGAGAGCTGGCCTATGAATTTATCGCACCCTATATCCTCTCTCCCCACAATCGGTTGACGCTCTATCATGCCGGCAACTATGTTTTTAAGAGCTTGAACAGGGGGGATGATTGGCGCTTGATAAGTCCCAACTTGGCTGAATCGGCCCATCCGGAGAAAAAATCGAATGCAGCCGGAGCCATAGCGGAATCGCTGCTCAAGCCTGGGCTATTATATGTGGGGACAGAAAGAGGTGCGTTTTGGGTCACTAAAAATGATGGCGTAGAGTGGACCGAGTATTCTTCGGGGCTTCCCGATCGTTATATCCGCAGTATTTGCCCTTCCCGATTTGAGGAATCCCGGGTCTATGTGGCCGTAAGCGGCATCAATTATGATGACCTAAACGGCTATCTGTATGTCTCCGAGAATTATGGAAAAGAGTGGAGATCTATCAACAGCAATCTTCCTAATGAGACCACTTATGTCATTCTGGAAGACCCCACCAATGAAAATATCCTGTATGCCGGTCTTTATCGGGGCGTGTATGTGTCGGTCGATAGAGGCGTGACGTGGTCCTTATTGGGTCCGGATATGGCCGCTACAGCTATATCCGACCTTGTCATCCAGGAACGAGAGATGGATCTTGTGGTTGGAACTCACGGCAGGGGGATCTACCGGACCAATCTCAAGCCCATCCAACAGGCCTTTAGGGAGGGGGCGCCCGCAGAAAACATTCTGTTTGAGACACCGGAAGCCCGGCTACCCTGGATCAATGACACACACCGTGATCCCAAATACAGCACCATGGAAAAGGTTCCGATCACATTCTATCTCGTAGAAGGCAAAGAGGTTACTGTGTCGGTCAAAGGTGAAAACGGCCGGAGCATCTGGTCAAAAAAACTGGCTGCCGGCAAAGGTTTCAACCAGATCCGTTGGGACCTTGTGACCAACGAAGTGGTGAGAAATGAAGCCTATTTCTGGCGCTACCTGCAATTTGCTCGAGCGGGAAGTTATGACCTTACTATTTCTGGCGATGGTGTCGACCTCAGCGGTAAACTTGTCATTGTCGACCGCAAAACTCGCTAGTATGGGGACAGTCCCCGAGAGTTGTTGCATGCAATAGAGTTATCCCGAAATAAGCTTAAAAATGGTTCTTAGAGATCGCTTTTTTAGGGTCTAAACAGTAATCTAAGGAGCCCTTATAAAACATCGGGTTTATTTGATATTTTTCGATAACTTTTTTGGGGCAGTCCCGTACCAATAAGCGAGATGGATTCAGTTAGGGGAGACCTCCATATGCGCAAATCTTATATTGTGTTTTTTCTGCTGTTTTTATGTGTGACTTTATTAATTGTGCAAGCTGCTTTGAAGCAGGAAGATGAAAAAAACAGCTTTGATCCTGGGGTAAGGTATCCGGTCGACCAGTTGAGGGAGGACTATGCTCTTTTGAGAACGGCTTTAGAGGAAAGCCATGCAGGATTGTACTATTATTCTTCTAAGGAGGAGATGACCGCCCTTTTTGACAGTATCTATAAAAAAATTGAAAAGCCGATGACCGAACCGGAATTTCACAAACATCTGGCATTGCTGATCGCCGGAATCAATGACGGACACACGGGAATGCTGCCGTCTCAAGAATATCAAACATACCTATCCAATCAGGAGCATATTTTTCCCTTTAATCTGCGATTTATCGAGAAGGAGGCCTATCTTTTTCGCAACTACAGTGAACTCGAAGACCTTACTATGGGAGGCGAGTTGATCTCTCTCAACGACCGATCTATGTCTGAGATCATAAAGGATATGATGCCATATATCCCTTCGGATGGCCGCATTGAAACTTCGAAATATGAACGCTTGAAAAGGACAGAGTACTTTGCACAGCTGTATTCTCTTATTTATGGCGTCACGACGCATTATACATTTGAATATCGCTCCCCGCATGATGGGAAAGTCCAGGAGCTCCAAGTCAAAGGTCTGAGGTCAGGTCCTTTGTCCCAAGTTTTAAAGCAGCGATATCCAGAGGCCGTAAAAGAGCAGCCGCCTATCGAGATCGAATACCGAGAGGATGTAGCCATTCTCACGATACGCACTTTTTCCGATAGGCCTAATCCCAGTACGGGGACATCTTTTCCCGGTTTTCTGCGGAAGGCCTTTCGGGAATTTGCGGAAAAAGACATCAAACACCTGATCGTCGATCTCCGAAGAAACGGGGGAGGAGCTGATTTGAACGGCCGGCTGCTTTTCGGATATCTGATAGATGAGCCGTATAAATACTATAATCATCTAGAGATCATGCGAAATGAGTTTTCCTTTCTGGAGCATACGGATGCACCCGACATCAACAAGATGCTCAAGCTTCGGACGAAGCCGAACGACAAAGGGACCTATGATTATATCATCCATCCCAATCTGGGAGAGATGAAGCCCATGAAGCCGACCTTTACCGGCCAAGTGTTTGTGATGATCGATGGGGGGAGTTTCTCAGGCTCAGGAGAGACCACTTCGCTCATGCATTTCTATAAAAGGGCAAAATTTGTGGGCGAGGAATGTGGTGCCGGGTATTACGGCAATACCTCGGGGATCATGCCCACTCTGACGCTTCCGCACACCCAGCTTCGGGCCCGGATCCCGATGATGCGTTACCACATGGCTGTCAGCGGATACAAATACCCCGACAGAGGCATTATTCCAGATTATCCCTTTACGCGCTCAATCGAAGATCTGTTGGCCGATAGGGATACCGAGCTGGAATATGTCCTTGATCTAATAAATAAATAGGACCGTCCCCTTATAAGGCAGCCAAGATAAATGGGGGGCACCCCCCGTATAAAACAGAAGTTAAGCTTAACTTCTATTTAGCGGGTCCGAAGTAGCGGTCCAGAAAGTCGAGAGTGTCCTTTTTCCATTCATAGTTGAACCAGACGGCATGACCTGTATCATAGATTTTGAGGTCCTTGTCCTCCTCAGGAGTAGCAAATATGTTTAAAAGTGGTCTAGCCCGAGTTTCAATGGGAATTCTGGAATCGTATTTACCGTTGATCATTAGAACCGGGATCGTGATACGCGAGGAAAAATTGAAATGACTGATATAATCATCCTCCCATCTTGATTCTTTCCTCAGGCCTGCGGCTGATACTATTGTTACTTTAATGCGTTCCTCGATGGCGGGACCTATAGAAGCAAAAAACGCTCCTGTACTGATGCCGTAAAATCCAATTTTCTCTGTATCGAATTCCGGCCTGGTCTCCAGATAATCGATGGTTCGGCTCAGGTCCTTAATTGTTTTTATGTCCCTGTCTCTTTGAACTAGATAATTAACATTTTCAACCGGTTCGAAGCGCCGTTGAAAGGAACCTTTATACACTGGAAAAACGACAGCCCGGCTGCTCTTAACTATAAAGTTGATCTGACTTTTATAGTCAAAATCTTCAATAGAATGCATATTAGAAGCCCCTCCACCCGTCATATAGATCATAACTTGATAGGGGGGCGTTCCATTTTCAGGCAGGAAAAGATAAGCGCTCATGCGCTCATCTCCATATGCTGCATTGAAGGAAACCTCTTCCCTGATAATGTTTTGGCCCATATCTTGTTTAGAATTCACAACCGCATCGAGAGCGGCGGGAGTGTAGTCGTAAAGGCCTTTCAAGACTTGAAAGACATCGTCCGAACAAGGTTTATATTGGCTGTAATCCGTTTGCGGAGCCATTTCAACCGGTGCTGCCGCAGCCTCGTAGGTGTCGTGTTCCGAAAGACGCTTCATGCAGCGGAATCCAAAATTATATTCTCTGAAAAAAGGGGGGAAACTTTCCGGTCTTATCATCATGTACTGAAGCTCGTTCCAAGCGCCTCCCAGAATATATCGATTGTCCCCATGAGCATTCCAACACCATTCCTTTACATTGCCCGCAAGGTCATACACACCGTGGGCCGAGAATCCTTGTGATTGGTTGATGGGAAGAGGCCCTGATCCTCCATAGTTACTTTTAGGGATGACGTAGGCGTTCTCATACAAACCACCCACTCGGCTGTCATGAATCCCGTAGGCGAAATTCCAGTGATAGACTGTGGGCAAGCTCTTGCCTGCATATTCAGCAAAAGCAGCCGCCTCGTACCAACTGATCCCCCGAACAGGATAATCCTCCTCTTCTTCTGGATAATCCCCAAGTTCCCAATCCTTAGGACCTGGGCGCCCGGTCTTATCTACAAACAACTGCATTGCTTCTTCCCAGGAAAGTACCTGTCCCTCTCGTTCGAACTCATGCTTCCAGTATTTCTGATTCGAGTAGCCCCCGCCGTCGATAAACTCTTTATACTGTTTATTGCTCACCTCATACCTGTCTATCAGGTACTCCCCCAATACAAGCTTTGGTAAATGTGTTAGCCATGTTAAAGTCGGTCTATAGGCAAATTCGGCATCTACGCTCCAACGTTCTGACAATCTATAACTTGCGGCGTTGATATGTACCATCCCCTCAGGACTAGTACCCTCTTGATCGAGTCTGATTTTGACTTCTTTTGTCCATTTATTGAGAGGATCACCGAGATAAAGACAGGCTTCAAAAGTATCATAACCAGATTTCTCTGCCTTCCAGTGTTTATACCCGCGGGAAGTGGCCGCTTCAATGAGAGGTGTTTGACCTAAATAGCTCCATTCTTGTTCTGCTTCGGCATAATCCTTGATATAAATATCGGCACCTGCGGGTTCAGTTTCGATCGAGATGCTGCCGGAGATATTTTTCCACACATCTGCTAATTCCTGGTCATCTGGAATAAAATTTTTAGCTTCCAGAGCGAGATGATAAGCCGAGTTGAACTCATTCTCGGTATACAACCGTGTAATGTCAGGAAGCGCGACTTCCCGAGCCCAGCGGACATTAGCTCGCCGGTTGAGCAGCCATGCTGCCACGGCTGCGATTGTGATCATACCAATTGCTATAGGGATGGCAACTCTCGGCTGGCGCAGGCGGCGCAACAAGGTTCTGAGCGTGAATGCTCCGGCCTCTTCCACCTGCAGCTGCTCCTGATATCGCCTCAGGTCGGATATCATCTCATCTGCTGTCTGGTATCTGTCCTCTGGCTTTTTCGTCATGGCCCGGTTGATCACTTTCTGGATCTCGACAGGGATATCCGGATTGAGCGCTTTCAGGGCTTTGGGTTCTTCATGCACGATCGCATACAGGTAGGAGGCTTCGTTCTCGCCCTGAAAGGGCAGCCTTCCGCCGAACATCTCATAGAGGACCACGCCCAAAGACCATATATCCGTGCGCTTGTCCACCGGTTGCCCTTGAGCCTGCTCCGGAGACATATAAGCCACCGTTCCCATGGCCACGCCTTCGCGGGTGATCAGAGAAGTTCCGGCAAGCTTTGCCAATCCAAAATCCATGATCTTGGCTTGTCTCTGCTGGGTGACCATGATGTTGGCGCTTTTGATATCACGGTGGACGATGCCTTTGGAGTGAGCCGCTGACAATCCCTCTGCGACCTGGATCGCCAGATCCAGGGCTTGCTTGATGCCCAGATAATCCTTTTTAATTATCTGACGCAAACTCAATCCATCCACAAAAGCCATGGAGATATAGGTCTTATCATCTGCTTCATCCACCTCGAAGATGGTGCAGATGTTGGGGTGATCAAGCACAGCTGCCGCGTGGGCTTCGCGTATAAACCGTTCCTTCGCTACACTATCTCCGGCAAGCTCGGGTGGCATCAGCTTAAGTGCCACCCTGCGTTTTAGCTTGGCATCCTCAGCTAGATACACAACACCCATGCCTCCGCGCCCCAGTTCGTCCATGATCTTATAACGCAGCGCAAAGGTACTACCACCGCTCAATCCCTTGCTTGGAGTTTGAATTGTCTTGGTGAAGGAAAAATCTACCTCGGATTGATCCCCGACTTTAGTCCCACAGTTTTTACAAAAACGTGAGTCTTCCCCGATATCCAAAGAACACTCAGGACATTTCATTTCCCGGGCTCCCTTTGATCTGTTTATCCCCAAACATCAAAAATAAATTATCATATATAAAACAGCCAGGTCAATTACTGTTAGATTAGGGACAGTACTCTGCGGCTATGGTTGAATTCCATTTATTTGGAAGGGCCAAAATAGCGATCGAGAAAATCGAGAGTGTCTTTTTTCCATTCATAGTTGAACCATACAGCGTGGCCCGTCTCATATATCTTAAAATGTTTATTATTCTCAGGAGTTCCAAAAAGATCGAAGAGAGGGCGTGCTCTTTTCTCGACTAAAATTTTGGAATCGTATTTCCCGGTGATCATTAAAACCGGAATCTTGACCCGTGGAGAAAAATTAAATTGGCACGCGAAATCATACCATTTCGATAAACCGCATGAGGAAACTATGGTTGCCTTGATCCTCTCCTCAATGGCGGGAACAGTAGATGCGTAAGCGGCTCCATTGCTAATGCCATAAAAAGCGATTTTATCGGAATCTAAATCTGGCCTGGTTTCCAGGTAATCGATAGTCCGACTTAG
>JAUWSR010000233.1 GCA_030609975.1 Acidobacteriota bacterium
AATCCTGGTTTTGTTTCACCTGGATATGACTGCATGCTAAAGTAAAAAAATGGCTGGAAAAGCATTGCAGACCTGGATATTCTGCCTGGGATATATTAAACGACCTGCTGCTTCCCGTATTCAGAGAAGTCTTTCTCCTATCAAGAGCAGAAATTGTCAGTATTTTCGCAGCTGGCAATTGGCGAGCCTCCACGCTGATCCATTAATTTCAGTTCTTTATATAAAAATACTGTAGATCTTCGGTATCTCTGTCCTTCGAATCATGTTGAGGAGGCTCCTCTCTGACTTCAAGCTTCGCGGCAAACTTTTTTGCTGTGGCGAGGTAGGCGTTTCTTAGTGCAGGAACCTGAGTAAGCTCGATCGTGTGAGAAACGAACTCATTTTCGAGGCTCAGTACCAGCGGTGGATCGGAGTATTCACGATTTTTCCATTCGGATGTGTAGATGTCAAAATCATACAGCTTCAGAAAATGATGCCCCTGGCCGGCAATAAAACGAATGGACGATAGGAGAAAATCGATATCAGCCTGCGTGAAAGTATAATGCAGATTGATACGCACCCATCCCGGCTTGAGGCCATTGTAGCCCTTCTGTATTAAACATCTGAGCCTCTGGCTCTTGTCTTTATCGATTCCCAGCAGTTCATGGCCGTAAGGCCCGGCGCAGCTGCAGCCGGCGCGCGATTGAATTCCGAAAAGATCGCTCAGAAGTTTGGTTATGAACTTAGGATGTAAGATCCGATCCTTATGCTTGATGTTAAAAGAGATGATGGAGAGGCATTCCTTGGGATCGGCGTTTCCGATGAGTTCAATATTGTCAACTTCCCTTAGCTGGTTCAGGAAATATTCTGTATGTTTTCTTTCCAGGCGCTCGATGAGTTCGATACCGATCTGTTCCTTGAGATCCATGGTGAGAGCCGCTTTAATGGTTTGCAGGATGGGCGGTGTGCCGGCTTTTTCCCTTGCTTCAATATCCTCAGAAAAGTCATGATA
Organism: Acidobacteriota bacterium; assembly: GCA_030609975.1. Lineage (GTDB taxonomy): Bacteria > Acidobacteriota > Aminicenantia > Aminicenantales > Aminicenantaceae > JAUWSR01. Next base: position 992 of record JAUWSR010000233.1, read on the forward strand.
ATCCACGCCTACATAAACTACGGTACCACCTCCGGCCGTAGTGGGTGGAAGGTCCTGACGGTAGATCTTTTCATTAAAGATCAAGATGCCGCTTGAACCGGGACCTCCTAAAAATTTATGAGGTGAAAAAAAGATGGCATCAAAGTAAGCGGTCTTATCGCGATTCATATCGATCTTGACATAAGGAGCAATGGCGGCAAAATCGAAAAAGACCCAAGCGTCCTGAGCATGGCCTATCCGGGCAACTTCGTAAACAGGGGTTCTTAAACCTGTGATGTTGGAGCCGGCAGATATAGATACGATCTTCTGCCTAATTTTGTATTCCGGTCTGGATATTTTATTTTTTAAGTCCTCAAGATCGAGCTGGCCGAGAGTATTAAAATTCACCACCACGACATCTACAAAAGCCTCTCTCCACATGAGCTCATTGGTATGGTGCTCGTAGGGGCCGATAAAAACTACAGGTTTTTCTTTGTCTAAAGTTGCCGATATCTTGGGGAAATCCAAGCCAGCAGCTTCGATTCCCCGATATACACGTTCGCGCATAACAGGAGGAATAGAAACACCGATGATTTCCATTAACTTGTTGAGTGCTCCCGTGGCTCCGGACCCAATGGCAATGATCTTCCCGCCTGGTCCGGCATTGACAAAGCTTTTTATCTTGGCCTCAGCTTCATGCAGCAGACGGGTCATGAATTTTCCGCTGTAATCATCTTCGGTATGGGTATTCGCATAGGACTTCTGGATGCTGTAAATCTTCTGTTCGATAAAATCCACAGCCCGGCCCGAAGCCGTATAATCGGCATAAAACATGTGGCGCTTCCCAAAAGGAGTTTCATAGGCAAGATCATGCCCAATGATCTGTTTCCTGATGGATTCAAGGTCATAATTCATTGTTCTTGGCTCCTGGCTTCGCGGTGGATCAAAATTCTATTATAAAGCAATGTGTACCAGTTTTGTAATACTTATAGAACAGAACTGGTATGGGAAACACTTCCTTTCGTGCCGAGATGAGTATAAAATGTGAGCAATATGAATACCTATATCAGCTGTAGGTCTATTATTTCACAACTGTTATGTGGAATCCTTTTTTTAGGAATGGACGCTGGTCTTTTCCCCCTGATCATGTTGCCTGTTACCAAGATATCGGCATACATTGACCAAGCGAAATTGTTTGTGATATGTTCTGCCTGAACCTAGGATCGAGCAGGAGGTGCTTATGAAAAAAGAAAACTGTCCATTAAAACGCAGGGATTTTGTTAAGCTTACGACCGCCGGAATGACAGGGCTGGTGGTAACCACGGGGCTGAAAGCCCAAGAAAAAGTGCAGGAGCACTCTCCCAAAGAAAAACCTCCTGCTAAGATCCCTACCAATATCGCAGAAATGCGCGACGTTCCTAGGACTAAAGAATCCATGCCCGGGAAATATCCTGGAAAAGTGGTCAAGATAAGCACTCCCGGTGTTTCGGTCAAAGGGAAGGTCTCTGCCGAAAAAGTAAAAAAAGTGGTGGAGACCGGGATATTGGAGTTGACCGGTCAATCAGATTTGAAAAAGGCCTGGAGCGAATTCGTCTCTCCTGAGGATATTGTCGGTATCAAAGTGAATCCCATTGGTGGGAAGCTTCTTTCCACCAAACCCGAAGTTGTGGATGCCATCCTGACCGGATTATTGTTGGTGGGCATCCCCCGGGAACACATCATTATTTGGGATCGAAGAAAATTTCAGCTCAAGGATGCCGGCTTCACAGCAGAACGATTTCCAGGGATCTCTATTGCGGGAACGGAAATAAACGGTCCCAATGGAGATTTTTTTAATGACAACGGCGAACTCTGGAGCAAGGACAACATCGATCGGGAGTATGCTGCTTATTTTGCCGATATCGAGGGAAAATACGACCAAAAAACACTGCCTTACATGGTCAATGAAGGCAAATATTCCTACTTCACCAAACTGATCACTCAGAAATGTACACGGATCATCAATGTGCCGATCCTCAAAAACGCAGGCCCGGCTGTCACGCTGTGTTTGAAGAACCTGTCCTATGGAGCTCTGAGCAATACCTCACGGCTGCACAGACTTTGGAATGAGTCTGTGGCCGAACCCTGTGCTTTTCCCTGTCTGAGAGACAAGGTGAGTTTGAACATCGTGGACGGTTTTCAGGCTTGTTATGACGGCGGCCCCGGTGCTAATCCCAAATTTATCTGGGATGCCAACCTGATGCTGTTTGGAACCGACCCTGTGGCTGTGGATACGATCGGTTATGAGTTTATCCTGAAGGAACGGATGCAGCGAGGAGTCCAACAGCTCGAGGATAAGAGCCGCCGTGCCTTTTTACAGATCGCGGAGGACCTGGGCCTGGGTTACCATCGTAAAGACAAGATCGACCTGCATGAGCTGGCTTAGTAATACCACAGAGAGGCCGCACGCAAGCCGTGTTCGATCCTGGTTTTTTCTCTGTGTTTTTTTTGGCCTGATCATTTCTAAAGCTGTTGTAGGATCTATGTCTGAAAATCAAGATCCGGAACTCCTGCCAGACGATCAAGAGATACAGGGTTGGGTCAGAAAAGAGGCTGCTTCCAACTACACCCGCGACGGACTTTACGGACATATCAATGGCGGGGCCGAGATCTTTTTGCAGGGTGGATTTCAACATCTGACCGTTTGTTCCTATGCAAGGCCCTCAGGAGAATCTCAAGAAGAGATTTTTCTGGAAATATACCAGATGGCCACACCGCTTGATGCGTTTGGGATCTTTTCAATAAAGAGGGCAGCGGAGGAAACAACCTCCCCCAGGGTCGATGCCCTCCATTGGGTAAGTGAGTCCCAGGTCAATCTGGTCAAGGACGTTTATTTTATCAATATTCTGGGTTTTGAATGTGAACCGGAGCATATGCTAGCTTTTTCCATCTTTATGGCAGCGAAGATCTCCGGTTCTTCTTTTTTCCCCATAGAATTTAGCCGGTTTCCCGAACAAGAAAAGATAAAGGGCAGTGAAAAGTATCTCCAGGGTTCCCTAGCTGCTATCGGTGAATCAGTACTTCTGCAGTCCGATTTCTGGGGATTTGCCCAGGGAGCACGAGGGTTCTCGACACGCTACCGGCCGCATAATTCCCGGTTGATCCTGCTTGAATATGCATCTCCACCGGACAACTTTGAAACGAAGGTTATAGCCCGATTTCGGGAATTTCTTGATGAAGTGAAAAGCGAAAAAGGAGAAGTTTGGGGAGCAAACGCTGTCGGAAGGATATTTCTTTTTAGGCAGGCAGGATCCAGGGTTGGGCTGAGCCTGGGAGAAGAGTCGCTGGAGACTGCACGCGCAAAACTGGGATATTTGCTTGAGTAATCGTTGCTCTGCTTTTCCAACAAAACTTCCCGGTATTGTCGTTCTGATGGTACTGTTTCTTATTTTATCTGGATGTAACGATCCCACTTATTTAGAAACTCAACAAGGGCTGCATGCATGGATATACTAAATCAGATCACATCGGAATTTGGCATACATCACGAACAGGTCGCCAACACGCTAGTGCTCCTGGGAGAAGGAGCAACCATTCCCTTTATTGCCCGCTATCGGAAGGAGAGGACCGGAAACCTGGATGAAAACCAGATACGTGAGATTGAAAAGCAACACCGGTATTACCTTGAACTGAAGGACAGACAGGAGAGCATCCTGAAATCTATCGAATCTCAGGATAAACTTACCCCTGAACTCAAGAAGAAGATCCAGAAAAGCCTGAACAAAACCGAGCTTGAAGACCTTTACCTCCCCTATAAACCCAAGCGGGCCACACGTGCCTCAAAGGCCCGTGAAGCCGGACTTGAGCCCCTGGCACGGTGGCTTTTTTCTCTTCAGGAAAAAACTGTAGATATTTTAGCAAAAGCCAACGATTTTCTTACTCCGGACAGGGGATATGATACTCCTGAGAAGGCACTTCAAGGAGCTTGCGATATCCTGGCTGAAGAGCTGTCCGAAAGGGCGGACATCCGAAAGTGGTTAAGAGAACTGGCTGAAAGAAAGGGTTTTTTTGTTTCTAAATGCAGGAAGGAATTCGCCTCCCAAAAAACCAAGTTTCAGATGTACTATGATTTCAAGGAGAAGCTGGATCGGATAGCCTCGCATCGCATGTTAGCAATGCTGCGTGGAGAGCGCGAGAAGATTTTACGCCTGAAGCTGGAATTAAACGAAGAAGAAATCTTATTATATTTAGGTTCACACTTCATCAAATACCCACAAAACGCAGCTGCCGAGCTTCTGAGGAAGACGGTCCGAGACAGCTTCGTTCGTCTGCTCTTGCCTGCAACCGAGACTGAAGTTCGCGCGGAGCTGCGAGAGCGAGCTGAGCAGGAAGCTATCGCTGTCTTTGCGGACAACCTGCGTGATCTGTTACTGGCAGCTCCGGCAGGGCATCGGCGGATACTGGGAATCGATCCCGGTTTTCGGTCGGGATGCAAAGTGGTGGCGCTGGATGCTACCGGAAAATTCCTCGAATATCAAGCTATTTTCCCTCATGCTCCCCAAGAAAGAAAGAAGGAAGCGGAAGCCACTCTGCTTAACCTGATCGAAAAATACCGTATTGAACTGATTGCAGTAGGAAACGGGACCGCCAGCCGGGAGACCGAATCCTTCGTACGCAGAGCCGTAAACACACTTGCGGAAGAAAGCCGGCCGGGTGTCGTGATCGTTAGTGAGGCCGGAGCCAGCGTCTACAGTGCCTCCGAGGCAGCCGGTCAAGAATTGCCTGATTTTGATGTGACTGTAAGAGGAGCCATCTCCATCGGTCGCCGGCTGCAGGACCCTCTATCTGAATTGGTTAAGATCGATCCCAAAGCTATCGGTGTTGGCCAGTACCAGCACGATGTGAACCAAAATAGCCTGAAAGCTGCACTGGACACGACTGTGGAGAGCTGCGTCAATCTGGTGGGCGTAGATCTCAACCTGGCTTCGGTCCAACTGCTTAAGTATGTGGCTGGCCTTAGCGAAACGACGGCGGCCCATATCGTGGACTATCGAAATCAAGGGGGAGCCTTCTCGTCGCGGAAGGAACTCCTTAAGGTTTCCGGAGTCGGTTCCAAGACCTATGAACAGGCGGCTGGTTTTTTGCGCATCCCGGGCAGTGAAAATCCTCTTGACGATTCTGCTGTTCACCCTGAAAGGTATGACTTGGTATCCCGCATGGTTTCCTCGATAAAG
>JAUWSR010000248.1 GCA_030609975.1 Acidobacteriota bacterium
ACCAGATGAGCCTCAAAGGGCTGCGTCATAGCGCTGGGGCCGGGCTGCGCTTCGTGCTGCCTTTTGGTCCGCTCCGCTTGGATTGGGCTTATGTTCTCGATCCAAAACCGGGAGAAGATCGTTATCAAATCTTCTTCACCATCGGCCATGTCTTCTGATTGATGAATGATGCTTGGGGACAGTCCCCAAGACTGAATGATGGAATAGGCTTGACCCCTCTTACGGCTCGCCTTTATCGCTCCAGCCGCGGAGGGAGTAATACTTTTGAATCAATGAATTGAAAAAGTCCTTATCCAAATATTGGCCGCGCATAAATCCGGCCAGAGATTTTTCCTTGAAGAATCGCTCGGGCAAAATGTCATCGCTGTGGCAGCGTCCGTTGCGAAGATTGTAACGGCGGGCCAGGTGTGTTAGCCGGGCACCTAACTCCATCAAGGATTCCTCGGTATGTTCCAGGCCGGTCAGGGCATTCAGTATAGGTGCAAGCCGATCAAATCCGAAGGGCACAAAATCACAGATAATGAGGCTGTTGCGGGCATTGACCTCGTCCAAACCATCGGCGACAGCCTGGGGAATGTCCTCGATGGTGAAATCCGGCCCTGCCTCCTGTTCTGTTAACCATAAGCGGGTGTGGCTGGCAAAATCGGCGACCGAAAGTGCCACTCCCATAGTCAGACAGCCCTTGGGATTTACCCCGGAGGTCTCCATCCCGAAGATGTTGATGGCAAACTCCTCACTCCCTTTTCCGATCTTCTGCGCCGCTACACGGGTTCCGTCGGCAAAGACATCTCCGATCCCCTCACGAAAAGCCATCTTTCTTAAAAATTCTCTCTGCGCAACAGCATCTCCCCACTCCAGCTTCAATCCCCCCCAGTTATCCACCAGATCTTTCTCATAGCACTCCATGGCAAAAGAGCAGGTTACACCGGCGCTGATGGTATCCATGCCTAAGTCGTCGCAGATCTCGTTGGCCCAGGTCACATCTTTGGCATCGGATATCTCGCACCCCGAGCCCAAAAAGGCGGCGGTTTCATACTCCGGCCCTTCGATCTCATGTCCTTCCCAGCGCGCGATCTTGGAACACTGGATCCCACAGCTGAAACAGCCCACATCCTCCCAGCTCAGCTCTTCCCGGCAGGTCTCCGAGGAAATCCCCTCAAAACCATCGAATTGGACCTTTTGAAAATTCCGGGTAGGCAGAAACTCATATTCCTGTCCGCTGCGTATGCACTTCATGGTCCCCTTTTGCCGGCGAAATTTTACGCCGTCATGGTCCATGATGTCTTTGGTCAGAGCCCGGTTGAGTTCTAGAAACTTTTCGCGATCAAAGTAGCTGATCGGCTGCATCCCATCCACCACCAGCGCCTTCAAGTTCTTGGAGCCCATTACCGCACCGGCTCCACCCCGGCCGTATTGGCGGTATTTATCCACACTGATACAGGCAATGCGGCTGAGGTTTTCACCAGCGGGTCCGATACAGGCTACTCGGGGATTTTTGCCGGGAAAACGGTCGACCAAAATATCATTGGTTTCAAAAGTCCCCTTTCCCCAATATTCCTGAGCATCCAATATCTCAACTTTTTCGTCGGTGAGATATATATACACCGGGTTCTCCGCCTTCCCGGTCAAAACGAGATAGTCGTAGCCCGCAGCCTTCAGGCGGGGGCCAAAATGTCCGCCACAGTGAGAGTCAAGCAGAGAGCCGGTAAGCGGCGACCGGGTTACGACACAGGTGCGGGCGGAGGTCTGCACCGGCGTGCCAGTAAAGGGCCCGTTGACAAAGATCAAAGGATTGTCCGGTCCGAAAGGATCAGGGGCCGGCGCCATCTCTTCCATCAAGGCAAAGCCCAAGCCTTTGCCTCCGATATATTTTTCCAAAAGTGTCCTCTGTGTTTCACCGATCGTATACTCGCCGGTGGTGAGATCAATCTGAATCCATTTCCCTGTGTAAGACATACTGCCTCCTTCTCTAGGCTCAGATTATCTCATCCATTTTAGCGGGTCAAGTAGGAAAAGACCTTTAAATATGGTATAAAAAGAACCGACTCCAAATGAACTTCAAATGGCAGCGATTCCAGCATTTTCAGCCCTTGACATACCTGCAGCATTCGCTGGGAGCTCTTTCGATCCTGTCTTTGCTCATTTTGGCACCGGTATTCTCCTGTGCTTCTCAAAATGATGACCCTATCCCGGCATTCGACGAAAAAAACGCCTATGCTCACCTGGTCCGCCAATGCGATTTCGGCCCCAGGAATCCGGGATCGATGGGACATCTCAAGTGCCGTGATTATCTGGTCGCCACTCTGAAAAAGTACACGGATAAAGTCGATATCCAGCCTTTTCCCATGTTCATCCCCGGTTCCAAAAAACCTGTTGAAGCATTCAATCTTATAGCCAGATTCAATCCGAAAAAGACCGGACGTATCCTCCTCTGCGCCCATTGGGATACACGGCCCTGGGCTGATAAAGATTCAGATCCAACCAAGCGCAACACCCCCATTTTGGGCGCCAACGACGGGGCCTCAGGAGTAGCGGTCCTTTTGGAATTGGCCCGCCTTTTTCACGCTCACCCCCCTCCCCTCGGTGTGGATATCGTCCTCTTCGATGGAGAAGATGCCGGCGAATCCGGAGAAAGTCAGGGCTGGATCCAGGGATCGGAATATTTCGCAAAAAGCCTGAAACCGGCCGACCATCCCCTATTCGCTATCCTGCTGGATATGATCGGCGACAAAGATCTCCAGATCTACAAAGAGTCCTATTCATGGGAGTATGCCCGTGACATCGTTAAAACCGTATGGGACAAGGCCGCTGAACTGGGAATAGAGCAATTTAAGGACAATGTCCGATATGCGGTGCTTGATGACCACCTCCCCCTCCTTCGGATGGGCATCCCCTGTATCGATCTCATCGACTTCGACTATCCCTACTGGCACACAATTCAGGACACGCCGGACAAATGCAGCGCTGCCTCTCTAGGTCTGGTGGGCAAGGTCCTGGTGCATGTGATATACACCCAAAAATAAATCTAGGAATGAGGCTCTTCATGCAAAAAACCAAACCCTTCCTTGTGATCTTATCCTTAGCGACAGTGGCTTTATTAGGGAATTCAGCCCAGCTTTTCAGCCAGAGCCCACCAGTAAAAAAACCAATTCCGGCCCTTAGGACTCCCCTTTCCCAGGAAATCCTGGATATGCTGGCCAATGAAATATCCGGTCAGATCATTTTTAACAACGAGGTTTTACTGGCCGGCGCACCTTGGATCCGGGATCAAAAGGAATTCACAGGGACTTGGTACGAGGCACAGAAGATCTATGAGATCGCGCGCAGTTACGGTATCGAGAGTGTAGAGCTCGTCCACTATCCCCGAGACCGAAAATTAACCTATCCCTTACAGGGTGAGCTCTGGACGATCGAGCCTAAAAAACGCCTGATCTCCCGCCTCGAAGCAGATGCAGCCCTTATCGCCAGCGGCTCGGAAAGCGTCGATCTCACCGGATCTCTTGTTTATATCCCCCCTGTGACCGGCAAAGATGTTCAGAAGTGGAAAGAGGCGGGGATACAGGAGAAATACAACGGCAAGATCGCCCTGATGTGGTCCCATGCCTACCGAAACGTGGCGGATGCCCTGGATGCGGCCGGGGTTAGAGGTGTGATTTCCTTCAATACACGGGAGCGATATTTCGATCCGGCCCAAGTCGTCTATTCCCGCGGTTCCTATTCCGATAAACAGAACCTCAAATTCGGTTTTTCCATATCCTGGCGTCAGTGGTCAGAACTCTTGGAGGATGTGGAAAGCGGCCAGAAGATAACAGTGCGCTGCAAAACCAAATTCGGTGAATACCAGGATAAATTCGACCATGTCTTCTGTTGGATCCCCGGCAGTGAGCCCGAGAAAAAGGGAGTGATCTTCAGTGCCCATCTCTTCGAGGGTTATACCAAACGTGGCGCCAACGACAACATGAGCGGGTGTGTGGTACAACTGGAGATCCTGCGGACACTTACCAAACTCATTGCGCAGGAAGCCCTGCCGCAGCCCCGGCGCACCATCTATTTCCTCTGGCCCAACGAGATCTCCGGAACCTACGAGCACATCAAACAGAATCCGGAGTTGGTGGACAAGCTCAGCATCAACATCAATATGGACATGGTGGGGGAAGGACTCCGCCTCAATAACGCCCTCTTCACCATGACGGAATGTCCCAACTACATCCCCAGCTACCAAGACGGTTTGGGAGATTCCATCATGAATTACGTTTGGCGTACCAATGATATCGTGTATCTTCCTGACTCACCGCGCGGCCGGAGGGGCGGACAGTATTTCCCGAATCCTATGTGGGAAAAGAACGGTTCCCGCGATGCCTTCCGCTATTCCACACATCTGGCCACAGGAGGAAGCGACCATATCTGTTTCAAGAATCCCATGGTGGGCATCCCTGGCATCGAGCTCAACATCTGGCCCGACCAATGGTATCACGCCGACACCGATACTCCCGATAAATCCGATCCGACTCAGCTCAAGCGGACAGCTTTTATCGGGGCGGCCATGGCCTGGGCAGCCGCCAACTGCACGGACGAAGTCCTGGCAGGTTTGCTCGAAAAGGTCTCAGCCTTCGGGTATGCCCGGGTGGGAAAGCGCGAGCTGCCCAAGGCGCTCGGATATATCGAACAGGCTGAAGGCAAAGGGCTGCAGGAGGCGCTCAACAAGGCCGCCAACCTGGTCGATCTGGCCACAGCCCGCGAAGCCGGAGCCATAAGCACCACCACCGAGATCTTTACAGGATCAGAAAAGGCCCAGGGCCTGGTCAGCAGCTACCAAGGCCAATGGAAATTTTATCAAGAGGCCCTCAATCAGCAGCTGGCAGATTATGCAGCGCTCAAAGCCAAGCAGCTTAAGGTTGACGCTCCCCAGAAATTAAAACCCACGTCTGAAGAAATAACTTACAACCATCTGTTTCCCGCCATCCATCCCGACGTAAAAGCCAAGATGTTTTCTATGGAGGGCAGCGACATATACAAAGAATACATGGAGAAAAACCCGGATGCTTTGAAGGATCTAAAAATGAACAGCACTCAGCGACGGATGATCTTGAACTACATCAATGGGAAGAGGTCGATTCCTGAGATCCGAAAGTGGGTTATGGCGGAGACCGAGAAGGACCTTGAGCTCAGCAATATGGTACGCTATCTCGGAATAATGAAATCCATTGGCTGGATCACCTACTAGGTCAGGTTTTCGGCACGCTGTTTAAGGGCTTGGTTCATGGCCTCGAAGGCCGGGGATCCACAGCTTTCCCAACCAGCGAAATTCCTCGTTGGGCTGATTCGCCAAAACCTTGGGTTTGAAGGTGGCGGATTTTCTTCCCTCCAATTTTAAAACCACTTCTAACTTTGTCCCTATCTCTGCAGACCCTCGGATGCTCCTCATAAAAGGATTCCAGTCGGGATACTTTTCAAAGTCCATAAGTATATCCCAAACCTTTTCAGAGGAAGCCTGGATTGTAATGTCGGCATATAGTTCTGGCATTTTTTTATCCTCGGTCAAGGTTGGTCAGTCCGAAGGAATGTGCCCAACGGATGGCTTCCGTGTATTCAGCGCTGGTCAGACGGCGGTCGATCTCGGGGAACTCCCGGGCGCGGTATTCGGGCCGGTATTGGCGCATGACATTGACATAGGTTGATTTCGAGATCTCCCCGGCAATAAACTTCAGCACCTCCTTGGTCCCTGCGATATGATTGGGCATCACCAGGTGCCTGACAAGCAGGCCTTTCTCTGCGATCCCCCGCTCGCCGCGCTTGAGGTCGCCCACCTGACGATAC
>JAUWSR010000078.1 GCA_030609975.1 Acidobacteriota bacterium
TCAAATCTCAGTTGACCGCTATGGGGAAGGTCATCACACCACGGCAAAGCAAAGCCATCGTCAGCTATGCCTTTCCAGCCCGAATCTCCGAAGTCCATGTCGGGATCGGGGAATGGGTGAAACCAGGACAGAAACTGGTAACCGTACAGAGCGAAGAGGTAGGCACGGCCATATCCGATTTCTATAAGACCTTGGCCGACCATGAACTGTCCCGCGTCAGCCATGATCGTCAACTAAGGCTTTTCGAGAGAGGCGTAGGGGCCATAAAGGACCTCCTGTCGGCTGACGCTGACCTAAAAGTAACTGAGGCCAGCCTCAATGCCGCGGAAAAGAAGCTGCATGTACTGGGATTCACTGAAGCACAAATAAAAGTGCTCACAGAGACGCATCAGATAAATCCTGTTATCAGCCTCTATGCTCCCATCGCAGGAAAGATCATCCAAAACAACGCAGTCTTAGGCAGCATGATCGATCAATCGCACGAGATCCTGGTGATCATGGACCCCACCACCCTTTGGATCGATGCCGAGATCTACGAGAAGGACATTGCCAAGGTAAAGCAAGGCCAAACGGTAGAGATCCACCTTCCGGCTTACCCAGGAGAAATTTTCCAGGGAAAAACCACTTACATCAGTGATATTCTGAAAGAAGACACCCGGACTGTCACTGTCCGTACCGAAGTCAAAAATCGCGAAAACAAACTCAAGCCCGGTATGTTTGCCGAGATGAGGATCGCCCTCAATCACCAAGCAGAGGCACTGGTCGTTCCTCAAGCAGCCATTCTGGAAGACAAGGGTGACAAAGTGGTTTTTATCAAACGGGGAGACCTGTATTTCCTCCAGGTCGTACAGACGGGAGCCACCGACAACGGCTATGTGGAGATCCTAAGAGGCTTGGTTGAAGGCGACGAAGTTGTCACCACCAGCAGCTATCAACTTAAATCCAAGCTCTATGAGGAGATCCTGAAGACCGGCCATGTCCACTGATAAGCGGACAGTGGAGAAAACAACATGATCAATAAACTGATAGAATATGCTATCCGGCACAGACTGCTGACCATCCTGTTGGTGGCCTTGGTCAGCATCTGGGGCATGATCGTCTACTCACGGATGCCCAAGGACATCTACCCCGACCTCAACGCTCCCTTGGTTCATATCATCACAGAAAACGAAGGGATGGCCGCAGAAGATGTGGAAAGACTCATCACTTTTCCCCTGGAAAGTCTACTAAACGGAGCCCCCTACGTCACCCGAGTACGCTCTGAATCCGCAACCGGAGACTCGGTTGTCACGGTGGAATTCGCATGGGGAACAGACATATATCTGGCTCGTCAGATCGTAGCCAGTAAGCTTGAATTGGTCACCGGCAGGCTTCCTTTGGGAACCACGCGGCCTATATTGGGGCCGGTGTCTTCCCGTATGGGAGAGATATTCGAATTCGCGGTCACGGGTGAGGGTGTCGATCCCATGGAGCTGCGTGAAGTTGCAGACTGGGTGATCCGCTACCGCCTGCAGGGTGTGAAAGGGGTCTCTTTTGTCATCAACATGGGAGGATTTGTCAAACAATTCCAGGTCTTCCTCAAGCCGGACATGCTGAAAAATTACGGCATAACCATCCAGGAAGTCAAAGAAGCTATAGAAAACAGCAACCGGAATTTTTCCGGCGGGATCATCATGAAAGGCCCCCAGGAATCCCTGATCAAGGGCATGGGGCGGATCGAAACGCTGGAACATCTGCAAAATGCGGTTATCACGCAACGGAACAATATTCCGGTATTTGTCAAAGACGTGGCTGAAGTGAAGATCGGCCCTAAATTCCGCAGGGAATCCGCAAGTCACAACGGGATCGAATCCGTCTATGTCACGGTCGAAAAACAGTACGGTGGAGATACCTTGAGCGCCATCGCCAACATAAAAGAGGCTCTGACTCAGATAGCCAAGGACCTCCCTGAAAAAATAAAGATCAAGCCCTTCTATGATCAATCCATCCTGATCCTCAAATCCATAGGTCATGTTGAGGTTTCCATGTTGGAAGGAGCGATCCTGATCATCTTGGTCATGCTCTTTTTCATGTGGAATGTGAGAGCCTCCCTGATCGCTTCCTTAACCATCCCTTTTTCTATCCTGATCGCACTGGTGATCATGCAGATCTTCGGGGTAAAGCTCACCGTGATGTCGATCGGAGGTTTGGCCATCGGCATTGGAAAGGTCGCCAACGGTTCCATCATCATGGTGGAGAATATCTACCGGGTGCTGCAGGAAAAGAAAGGCACAGCACCCCTCTGCGACCTTACAGCAGAGGCCGCTAAGGATGTCGGCAATCACCTTTTCTCAGCCAATTTGATCATCATCTTGGTCTTCTTACCCCTGTTGACACTCCAAGGCATCGAGGGAGCCATGTTCCGGCCTACCGCTTTTGCCGTGGTGGGCGCACTTTTTGGTTCACTCATTCTCAACCTGACCTTAAAGCCTGTTCTGGCTTCTTTTTTCCTCACAGAAAAATACCTGAAAGAACGGAAGAATCCTGTCACCGAATTTATGAGCGTGAAGTATAAAAAGATCTTGGAAGGAGCGCTCAGCCATAAAAAACCCATCCTGACGGGGTTTGTTTGCCTGATCATCGCCGCGGCTATTGCCTATACCTTTCTGGGAAGGGAATTTGTACCCTCTCTAGATGAGGGAGCCATTATGGCGTCTACCGTGATGCTGCCGGAAACCTCACTGGAAGAATCCATCAACATGGGACAAAGGGTTGAGCAAATTTTCATGTCCTTTCCCGAAGTTGTATCCGTCTCCAGGACCACCGGCAGCGCAGAGGGAAGCGAACATGTGCATCCCGTGAACCACAGCCATTACAACATCGAACTTCTTCCTCGGGAAGACAGGAAGCGAGGCTTTGATGCGATTACAGAAGCCATGCGACAGGAGTTGGATACGATCCCAGGATTGGCCTATATTTTCGAGCAGCCCATCGGCAACAAGATCAACGAGATGCTAACCGGTGTGGAGGGCATGCTGTCGGTCAAACTTTTTGGACAGAACTTAAACACACTGAACGATTTGATCGCGGAGATCCATAACGCCCTGGTCGACATAGAGGGTGTAGCCGACCTCCAGATCGAACAGACCAGCGGTATCCCTCAGTTGGTGGTGAATCTCGACCGAGCCCGGCTCGCCCGCTTTGGAACTTCGGTCGGAGATGTAGCCGATATCATCGAAACCGCCTTGAACGGAATCGAAGTGACGGATGTCTATGAGGAAAATCGCATCACATCTGTCTTGATCCGGCTGTCAGAAGACTACCGCCGGGATGAGGAGAGTATCAAGAATCTCTTGGTGGATACTCCCAGCGGTGAGAGAATTCCCCTTATACAGCTGGCTGAAATCACTAAAAGTGAAGGACCTCAGACGATCTTCCGGGAGAACCTGTTGCGCCGCAAGATCATCCTCTGCAACCTGGTAGGACACGACATCGGCGGTTTTGTGGAAGAAGCCCAACAAAGGATCTCAGAAAATGTGGACCTTCCTCCCGGCTATTTTGTAACCTTTGGGGGCCAGTTCGAAAGCCAGCAGCGCGCTATGAAGCACCTGACGATGCTCATGGTTATTGTGATTCTGATCATATTTGTCGTCCTGTTCTCATCGTTCGGTTCTCTTTGGCAGGCATCCCTGATCATCATGAACATCCCCACAACCCTGGCTGGGGGAATTTTAGGGCTGCTGATTGCTAGGGAAAGTCTCAATGTCTCTTCCATCATCGGACTCATCGCCCTCTTCGGTATCTGCGTACAGAACGATATCATCCTTGTAGCCAAGATCAATGATTTGCGCAAGCTGGGGCTTTCTATTCGAGAGGCGGTTATCCAGGGAGCCTTGACCAAGTTCCGGCCCATTTTAATGACGGATATGGTCATGATCGTGGCGGTTCTGCCTCTTGCCCTGGGAATCACCACCGGCGCTGAGCTGCACCGGCCCTTGGCCGTGGTGTACATCGGCGGTTTCTTCTTCGCCATCCTGCTGCGTCTGATCATGGTGCCTCTGCTCTACGAAGTCATGAGCAAACTGGATAAAAAACCCCCCGATGGCTCTTGCTACCGGGGGCAGCCCCCCAGATAGTGCAGATTCTATTGAAGTTAGCCCGATAATTAGCCAATTTAGACGCTTGAAAATGCCTTTTCAGGGCCAAAAACTGAACTCTAAGCAGGTTTCTTCACAAGGTCAGCCAACACCTCAAATTCCTGATCATATAATGGGGCGATGTTTGTCCATGAAAATTTATGCAAGTGAGATCGGAAAGAGAGGCGGCGGATATGTTCGATATTTTCAACAGCCCTGGCCAAAAGTATCACCAACTCATTAAAGTCATCATAATAGTTGAAGCGAAATCCAGCTGAGGGAAAAATCTCGGGATAGCTCAGGCGCTGGGGCAGGATCGGATAGCATCCGCAGTAAACGGCCTCGACGACACTCATCCCAAAAAACTCATGATAGGAAGTCACGGGCAAAAGGTCAGCCCGAAACAGCAACCGGGCATAATCTGCAAATTTTTCAGCAAACCCGAACTGAACCAAACGGTCACCCAGCTTTGCTTTCGCAGCTTCAAAGTCATCCGGATACTGGCTGAAATTTCCCCTACGAGCGCCACTTCAAAGTCCAGGCCTTTTTTACAGAGAGCATCGAGGGCTTTGAAAAAATCGGCCGGATTTTTATCGTATTCCCACCGGTGATTCCAGAGAATCAAGGGAACTCGAGCCTGTGCCGGTTCCGCTGAGTCAAGCTCCTCAGGTCGATATTTCTCAAATCGTTCGAAATCAAAGCCCAGAGGCAGAACACTGCTCTTTGCCCCGATCCGATCGACATTCTTCAACTCCTGAAAATCCGGAAAGTGCTTGAGCAGCCGCGGCAGCTCTTCCAGGAAAGACCGTTTATGAAAGGAAGAGTTGAAGAACACCGCATCCGCCGCCAAGGCGGATGTATAGTTGATAAAACCGTAATGCTTATCCCGCTTGTGAAGGATATCCCGATCACCTGGTGACCAGGGATAGGTTATCTGATTTTCATGAAAATAAAGGGCCACCGGCACACCAGAGGTTTTTTCCCGCGTTAGGGCCAAAAATGTGGTCAGGTCGAGCATATCCGTGGCCAGGATCAGATCAGGATTACAGTTTTTCTCACAGAATTCCTGGGCCAGCGTCACAGCCGCCCCATGCATACGCCACTTCCAAAATTGACCAGGGAGCCTCAGGACCTCGACCTCATGCCGGCTGAAACGCGCCAATCCTTTTGCCCAGGCGGCATGGGAGCCGGTAAAGTAGGGTTCGAGGATTAAAATTTTCAAAAACTTAGCCTAAACCTGAGTGAATTTTATATCTTTCTACTATTTGAGTCCAAGAAAAACATATGTTCACCTCCCAATTTCGGGAGGCTCTCTTTCCATTGATTGCACAGAACAAAACATATGCTTTATACTAAAGACTACAGATCCGAGGAGGAGCCAAAATGAAAGAATTATCTGCCGGTGATCTCACACAATTGATCCACTCTGTTTTCCCTTCCCATCCTGACGATCACAGTTTAGGCATCCTCGTGGATATTCCCAGAAAATCAGCAGATGACACGCCGGATTGGAAACAGAGACGACAACTGGCTCAGGCTTGGTACAAAATCCTGCAAGATCAGATTTCAGATTTACACCTGGATGAGATCAAGCTCATCGCCTACCCTGACGTCGCCTCCAACAATGCGGATCTACCTGAGTTTGCTTATCTTTTTTCGAAAGATCTCCCGGAAGATACCTCTCTCTTGGAAAGCGAAGGCAAGAGAGAAAGTTTCTCGAACCTATTTCTAAATACTCAGATCTTTCTCGCCCCAACTCAATACTCCACCACAGCCCCTCTCAAGGTGGCCGCAAAAAAATTCAATTTCCGAGCCGCCACCATGCCGGGATTTTCCCAAGCCATGATCCCGACCCTTAAGATCGATTACAATGAGGTCAATCGCCGGGTTCTGCTGCTTAAGGAAAAATTGGATCTGGCCCAAGCAGCCCAGGTCATATTTTTAGTCGATGAAAAACAAAGCTATCAGATGCTGTTCGACCTTAGACACCGTCTGGCACATGCCAGCACCGGTCGATTCCCCGAAAAAGGCACCGCCGGCAACCTCCCCAGTGGTGAGGCCTATATCGTTCCCTACGAAGGAGAAAAAAAGGACAAGAGCCAGACAGAAGGCCTGCTTCCCGTTCAGATCGAAAACGATGTGGTCCTATTTAATATCAAGGAAAATCGAGCTGTGGGAGTAGAGGGCCGTGGCAACACAGCTTTTGCCGAACATGAACATCTCAAGCGAGAACCAGCCTACGGCAATATGGCCGAATTGGGATTCGGCGTGTTAGCAGCCTTTGGGATTAAGCCTGTGGGTGAGATCCTCTTGGATGAAAAACTGGGCTTCCATATCGCCTTCGGCAGGAGTGAACATTTTGGGGGAGCAGTCGGCCCACAGGATTTTTCTTCTCCTGAGGAAGTTATCCATCTCGACCGGATTTACATCCCTGCAACTCAGCCCCGGATATTGATCAGATCCCTCATCCTCCAATATAAAGATAACCGCGGCGAGATCATCATGGAAAACAGTCGCTATTTGCTTTTCTAATGGTCTTTGCAGTCGGCAAGAGGAAATTACACTTCACTCGTTAATAGCCAGGCTGCCAAAACAAACCGTCAGATATGGTCGCTCAATATCTTTATACCGATCAGGATGAGCACAATTCCGCCCAAAGCAGGGGCGGCCTTGCCTACAAAACGGCCCAAGAATCTTCCCAATTCTGCTCCCACAAAACTCAAAACAAAGGCGACACCCCCGATAAGGACAGCTGGAGCCAAGATAGGCACATCCAGCATGGCAAAGCTCAATCCCGCAGCCAAGGCATCGAGGCTGGTGGCTACAGAAAGGAGAATGAGCGCGGCCCCTTTGGTCGGATCTTTTTCACCTCGATCGCTTATCCTCCTGGGGTGGAAGGCTTCATAGATCATTTTAAAGCCGACAAGAAACAAAAGACCAAAGGCAATCCAGTGGTCGATAGCCTCAATATAAGGGAGAATTGTTTTGCCTGCCCAGAATCCAACCAGCGGCATCACAAACTGAAAAATTCCAAAAAAGAAGGAAAGACGGAAGGCCTGGCTCCGGCTAAGCCCAGAACGGCTCAAACTTAAGCCTACAGCAACCGTAAAGGCATCCAAGGCCAAAGCGAGAGCAATTCCGAAAATATATAGAAAGTTCACTTATTCTTGTCTAGATACTCCAGCACGAGAGCTGTCAAAAGGAGAGTGGCTTCAGGAAGCGCCTTTTCATCCATATCAAAGCGGGGATGGTGATGAGGATAAGCCATGCCATCCCCCATCCCAAAGAACATGAACGCGCCGGGCACTTTTTGCAGGAAATAGGCAAAATCTTCGCCTCCCATAACGGGATCGATCTCCATGATCCGCCCTTCTCCGAGAGTTTTTGCCGTCACTTCGCTGGCAAAATCCACCATCTCGGGGTGATTCACCAAAGCAGGATAACCCCGCTTATACTCGATTTCAGCCGTAGCCCCAAAAGCTTGGCAGGTATTTTCAACGATCTCCCGCATCCGTCTCTCCACGGTAGCATGCACATCGGAATCAAAAGTCCGGATCGTCCCGGACAGGCTCACCTGTTCGGGAATGATATTGTAGATCGTCCCACCATGTATAGTTCCAAAGGACACGACCGCCGGTTTTAAGGGATCCACACTGCGGCTCACTACACTCTGTATACTCACGACAAGCTGAGAGGCGACCAGGATCGGATCCACGGTCTGTTGGGGCATAGACCCGTGGCCGCCCTTGCCTTGGACCGTGATGTTGAAATCTCCAGTTTGTGCCATCATCGGCCCCTTCACCATGCCCACTTTGCCTGTGGGCAGCGACTGCCAAAAATGAAGACCGAAAATGGCATCCACACCCTGCAGAGCCCCTTCCTCCACCATAAGCTTGGCTCCTCCCGGTGGACGTTCCTCCGAGGGCTGGAAGAGAAACACCACCTCACCGACGAAAAAGTCTTTGAGCTGTGTCAGGATCTTGGCCGCCCCTAAAACCACAGCCATATGACCATCATGTCCGCAGGCATGGGCAGCCCCGGGATTTTGTGAGATATATTCTCTCTCTCCCTGCTCCTGCACCGGGAGTGCATCGATGTCCGCCCTTAGGGCAACACATCGTCCGTCGGTCTTTCCCGGGAGCTTCGCGCGCAATCCGGTTTTTGCCAGCGATTCCACCTCCAAGCCCATCTCTTCCAACGCCAAGCGCAGCACCTGGGAGGTCCGTTGTTCCTGAAACGCAATCTCGGGATGCCTGTGAAAATCTCTCCTCCACTCCACCAACTGTTGCGCGATATCTTGCACTTTTTCTTTTAATTCAGGATTCATCGCAATCACTCCTCTTTTATCCAAGTCTTAAAGTCTAACACGATTTTGAACTCAGGCTGTCCTTAGTCCTTGCCTGCTTTATTCTGCGTCAATAAACTTACCAGGACGGTCACGGCCGCATTCAGCACCAGCCCCACAAATCCGGCATTTATTCCCAAGAAGGGATCGTTCCCACTGGCTATAAAAAAGATCACGCTGCCTACGCCTACGAGAATTCCACAAAAAACACCTTGTTTGGTTACTTTGCGCCAGGTCAGGCCCAGGACTGTCCCCGGGAAAAACTGGCAGACGCCATCATAACCGAGGATAAGCAGCGGCACCAATTCATTGGGGTATTTAAGCGCAAAGAACAAGCTCACACCCATGATCACAGCCACCATGATCCGAGAAAGCCGCAGGACACTTTCATCACTGGCCTGAGGCTTGAATCCCGCTTGATAGATATTCTTAGCCACCAGAGTCGATGCAAACAGGACCAGAATAGCAGCCGGCACCATCGCGGTCACGGCACCAGCGGCCCCCACAAACCCCATGAACCAAGCCGGATAGGTCTTGTTGACAAGATCCAGAAAGGCCAGGTCACCATTCTCCAGACCGGGAATGACAAGCAGGGCTGTAAAGCCCACCATGAAGATCAAGAAGATTGGAATCTGGTAAAAGGGCATGATGATCGCATTGCGCTTGAGGATCTTGTCGCTTTTGGCGGAAAACACAGATCCATAGATGTGCGGCCACATGTAAAATCCCATGGCGGTTAATAGAATTGTGGACATCACCCACAGGGTGTCCATGTTGGGAGTCGATCCGGGGAAGACCAAATGGTCCGGCATTTTTTCCATCAATGCCCCCATCATCTTCCCGAATCCTCCAAAATAGATCGAAGGCACCCCAAAGCCCACGATAAATACTGCGGCGATCATCAGGATATCCTTGATAACCGCAACCCACGCTGCCCCTTTGATCCCGCTGGTAAAGACAAAGGCACAGGTCAGGACAAAGGAGATCAGAATGGCCACATTCGAAGTGATAGCCCCATTGCTAGCCACCTCCACGATAAAACCCAGGCCCGCCAACTGGAGCTGCAGATAGGGGATAATGGAAAAGACGCCGATGACAGCCACCAGGATCCCCAGGCTGCGGCTGCGGTACAAGGTGACGAAAAAATCGGGCTGGGTGTGGAGGCGATGACGTTTACCGATCCGCCAGATCACGGGCAGGATAAAAAAGGAGATCGTATAAGCCAGCGCGCCGTATATCAGAATATAAAAGGCCGGAGCTCCCTTGGAGTAGGCCCAGCCACTGGCACCCAAAAAGGTAAAGGTGGTGTATATCTCCCCGGCCATCAGCAGCCAGATTAGCAGGATGCCGAATTTGCGCCCCCCCACGGTCCAGTTCTCCAGGTCCATCTTGACGTTCCGTCCCGCAAAGATCCCGACGCCAGCCGAGAAAAGGATGACGCCAAAAATGATGATCAGCGCTATACTCATAGGTCATCTCCTTCTTCGGGTGGATTGTATTTCCTCTCGAGCAGATAGGCTAAAAACAGGATCAGAGGGGTGAGCGCCACCCAGAGAAGGATCCAGAACAACAGAAAGGGCAGTCCCAGGACGATCGGATGGATACGATTGACCAAGGGCAGAGCAAAAACCAGAGTTAAAAAAGGGATGGCTCCCAACATAAGCGCAAGGCGGGTTCCTTTTTTCATAACGTCCTCCTGTATAACCAGCACTGTATAAAA
This sequence comes from Acidobacteriota bacterium, assembly GCA_030609975.1. Taxonomy (GTDB): domain Bacteria; phylum Acidobacteriota; class Aminicenantia; order Aminicenantales; family Aminicenantaceae; genus JAUWSR01. The sequence goes on from JAUWSR010000078.1 coordinate 10,181, forward strand.
TATTGCCGGCCTTCGCAATAGGAAAGCCCCAACCACCCTCCCTCATGTGGCTCAAACAGACAGGATCACGCCCTTAGATCATTTCATTTTGCTAGATCAAAGATTTGGAATTATCAGAAAAAGCCGTATAATAAACCTTCATTAAAAATGGTAACAGATAAAAATAAGATCATCCTAAAGGGTGTTCGGGTCCACAACCTCAAAAATATTGACCTGGAGATCCCCCTCAACCAGCAGATCATCGTCACCGGAGTTTCTGGATCGGGAAAATCCTCCCTGGCTTTCGACACGCTCTATGCAGAGGGACAGCGGCGTTTCATCGAATCGTTGTCAGCCTACGCCCGCCAGTTCCTGGAACGCATGGAAAAACCGGATGCAGACAGTATCGAGGGCATTACACCCGCCATCGCCATTCAGCAAAAGGCCGTCACTAAAAATCCGCGCTCCACTGTGGCCACAGTGACAGAGATCTATGACTTCTTACGTGTCCTGTACGCCCGCATCGGGATCATCCACTGTCTGCAGTGCGGAAAGCCCGTATATCGGGACACCATTGACGCTATGGTGGAAGTGCTTTATAAGCACGTTCCGGAAACTCGGGTCACCATCTCCTTCCCTTGGTCTCTGGAAAAGGGAGTCGATCTCCTGAAACAGGAAGGCTTCCACCGTGTCCTTCAAGAGGAGACAGTCCTTCCCCTAGAAGAAATAGGCCTTTCTGAAATTGAATCCCTTGAAGTTTTCATGGATCGCCTGGCTCTGGACCGAGAGGACCGGGAACGGCTGGTGGATTCCTTGGAAATCGCTCTCAGGAAAGGTGAGGGGCGACTGACAGTTCGAACAGACAGCGGGCAGAAATACGCATTTTCAGATAAACTGGAGTGTAAGACCTGTCAGATCGTCTATGATGCTCCGGTTCCCAGCTTGTTTTCGTTCAACAGCCCCCAGGGCGCCTGTCCGGCCTGCCACGGCTTCGGAGATCAGGCGATATACGATGAGGACAAGATCATCCCGGATAAAAGCAAGGCGTTGGAAGAGGGGGCGATCGAACCCTGGACCAAGCCTGGCTCTCTGAGACGCCTGCACAAGCTGCTCTCCGAAGCCGAAAAGCGCGGCATTCCTACAGATCGACCCTTCAAAAAGCTCAGTCAGGAACACAAAGATTTCATCTTCAGGGGAGAAGGACCGTACAAGGGTGTTTTGGGCTTTTTTGACCGACTGCAGCGAAAAAAATATAAGGTTCAGGTCCGTGTTTTTCTGGCACGCTACCGAAAATATATCCCCTGTCCGGACTGCCACCAGATGCGGCTTAATGCCCTGGCCCTAAATATCAAGATTGCCGATCTTTCCATCGGTGAGGTTGTGCGTTTGACTGTAAAGGACGCTCAAGTATTCATGCATGGTCTATCGCTGCCGCCCTTCCAAAAACAGGTTGCCGAGAAGCTTTTGCACGAGATCCAGGCACGCTTGAAATTCTTGTTGGAAGTAGGACTGGATTATATCACCCTGAACCGTATGACTTTCACACTCTCCGGAGGAGAAGCCCAACGTATCAACCTGGCGTCAGCCTTAAGTACATCCCTCGTAGGAACGCTGTTCGTTTTGGACGAGCCCAGCATCGGCCTGCATGCGCGCGACAACCACCGGCTTGTGGATATCCTCAAATCTCTCAAGGAAATCGGAAACACGGTCCTGGTGGTTGAACACGACCCCGAGATTATCAAAGCCGCTGAATATTTGATCGATCTGGGACCTTGGGCCGGTGAGTTCGGTGGAGAAGTGGTATTCTCTGGGAAAATGCAGGAATTTCTTCAAACAGCTGACACGCTAACGGCCAGATACATTCAGGGAAAAGAGAAGATCGAAGTGCCCCCGGTTCGCCGCAAGTCCCAACGCTGTCTCACCATAAAAAACGCCCACAAACACAATCTGAAGAATATTGATGTCCGCATCCCGCTGGATATCTTCACGTGTGTGACCGGAGTGTCGGGGTCCGGGAAAAGTTCCCTGCTCTTCGATGTCCTCTACAAAGGCTGGCAGGGTAAAGCCTCGGACGGCTTCCAGGCCATCAAAGGCAAGGATTGTGTGGACAACATCATCATGGTCGATCAATCACCGTTGAGCACCTCACCCCGTTCCATCCCAGCTACCTACACCAAGGCCATGGATGAGATCCGCACACTTTTCAGTCAAACCCGGGAGGCCATGGTCAATGGCTACCGGCCAGGTTTTTTCTCTTTCAACACCGCCGGCGGCCGCTGCGAACACTGTAAAGGAGCCGGCCAGCAGATCGTGGAGATGCAGTTTCTTTCCGACGTGGTCTTGACCTGCGAAGCCTGTAAAGGCAAACGCTTTAAAA
>JAUWSR010000074.1 GCA_030609975.1 Acidobacteriota bacterium
ATCGATCTGGCGATTGAGGAGGGATTTTTCCCAGAAGTGTTATCTCGCCTAGGGAGAGTAAAACGGAAGCAATGAAGAAAATCACATCCTTGAGCTGGTATGGCCTTGTAAGTCTGCTGTTCTTTGCCCTGCGCCTGCTTCCGCGTAGAGCTGTGCGCGGACTGGGAACCTGGCTGGGAGGATTGATCTATGGATTGGATAAAAACCACCGAATACTCGCCTTGAAGAATTTAAAATCGGCTTTGGGAGAGGAGCTGAATGAAACGCAGCGTGAAGAGGTCGCCCGCAAGGCTTTCCGCCATTTCGGGATGATATTTTTCGACCTGATCCATCTCTCCAGCTTAAAACCTCAAGCAATAAATAAGCACATCACATCTTCGGGAATGAAACATCTTCGTACGGCTTTGGATAAGGGTAACGGAGTATTGTTATTTACCGCCCATTACGGATCATGGGAGATCGCCCCCTCTCTTGTCAATCAAGTCGCTCCCACGAGTGTAGTGGCCCGCCCCCTGGACAATCCCTACCTGGAGAAAAAACTGCAGGGACTCCGCCAGAGATTCGGTTCCCAGGTTATATCTAAATTCGAAGCAGCTCGGCCCATTCTGAGCACTCTGCGCAACAATGAGATCGTGGCTATCCTCATCGATCAGAACGTACAGGAGCATGAGGCGGTATTTGTTGATTTTTTTGGAAAAAAAGCCGCCACTACTCCCAGTTTGGCTACTTTTCATCTTCGCACCGGCGCCGCTCTTATCCCTGTTTTTTGTTATCCCACATCCGGTTCATCCTATCATTTTGAAGCCAGGCCTCCTGTCGACATCCCTGTGACGGGAAACTCTCAGCAGGATATCATCAACATCACACAGGCCTGCACCAAAGTCATCGAAGACCTGGTGAGGGAAAGGCCGGAGCTCTGGCTATGGTTCCATGACCGCTGGAAAACCCGGCCAACGCAGCCCCAAACTGACGGGATTTGATTTTGGTTTGAACTTTTCCCAAGACTAGGTTATTATTTTCATGCCAACACTCCAAATAACTTTAAGAGCACCATGAATAAACAAAATCGTTTTAACGATAGAGCCAGCGATGCCCTACGTGACACGCTTATCACTCCAGACCAGTTAGAGTTCGCCGATGGATCTGTTCTCATCGAGATGGGAAAGACCAAAGTGGTGGTCTCAGCAACGATAGAAGAGAAAGTCCCTCCCTTCCTTAAAGGAAGCGGTAAAGGCTGGATCACTGCGGAGTACTCCATGCTGCCTCGGTCCACAGAAAAGCGTATCTCCCGGGAACGCAACCAGGGACGCGTTTCAGGGAGAACACAAGAGATTCAACGCCTCATAGGACGCTCTTTGAGGGCGGTGACAGATCTAAAAACCCTGGGGGAACGCCAGATCATCATCGACTGTGATGTCATCCAAGCGGATGGAGGGACGCGCTCGGCCTCCATCAACGGAGGTTGTGTAGCTTTAGCACTGGCCTTAACAAAACTCATGGACAAGGGAGTTCTCGAGGAGATGCCTCTTAAAAACCTGGCAGGCGCTATCAGTGTCGGAGTCGTCGCAGGCAAGACGCTTTTGGATCTGGATTACCATGAGGATTCCAGTGCGGATATGGATATGAACGTCGTTAAAACCGATACCGGTGAGCTGGTAGAAGTCCAGGCCTCTGCTGAGAAGCACCCCTTTTCCCAAACCGAGTTCCAAGCTCTTATGCAGCTCGCCGATGTGGGGATTCAGGAACTCATTCAGATCCAGAAAGGCATCCTCAAAGAAAGAAGCTTGCTTTTTATGGCCTATGGAACATGATAATGTTACGGAAACTCAGGAAGAAAAGGGAAGAGTGATATGGAGAAAAATATCGGCCGCATCCTGATCACAGGGGGTGCCGGATTCTTAGGGAGCCATCTGAGTGAGGCATTGTTGGCTAAAGATGCGGATATTCTTTGTACCGATAATTTTTTTTCCGGCTCTAAAGACAACATCCGGCATCTGTTCCAGCATCCCTATTTCGAACTGATCCGCCACGATGTTACCCATCCCTTCTTTGCTGAGGTGGACAAGATCTATCACCTCGCCTGTCCAGCTTCACCTATCCATTATCAATACAACGCCATCAAAACCATCAAAACCAGTGTTTTGGGAACCATACACATGCTCGGCCTGGCAAAGCGAACTAAAGCACGGATCCTCCTGGCCTCGACATCCGAAGTTTATGGAGATCCGAAAGTCCATCCACAAGCCGAAACCTATTGGGGTCACGTCAACCCTATCGGTGTGCGTTCCTGTTATGATGAAGGAAAGAGAGTGGCGGAGACGCTCATGATGGACTACCACCGTCAAAATAGAGTGGATATACGGATCGCACGCATTTTCAACACCTATGGACCCCGGATGGCCGTTCAGGATGGGCGTGTGGTCAGCAACTTTATCGTACAAGCACTCAAGGGAAATCCTATCACGGTATATGGTGAAGGAACACAAACACGCTCATTTTGTTATGTTTCCGATATGATCAGCGGTCTTATCGACCTGATGGAAAACCAGGATGTGACAGGGCCGATCAACCTGGGAAATCCGGAGGAATGCACCATCCTGGACCTGGCCGAAAGGATCATTCGGTTGTGCAACAGCTCATCCCGGATCATCCACAAGCCTCTGCCCCAGGATGATCCCGTCCAACGCTGTCCGGATATCGCTCTGGCTCAAGAAAAACTCGGCTGGCAACCTGAAGTTGGATTGGAGCATGGTTTGAAGCAGACCATCGCTTATTTTCAGGAAAAGCTCAGCCACATCTAACCTATACTAATCATAAAAAATGTCGATACTTGATTCAACTAAAGCAATATTAATCATTTACATTATTCTTCCGGTAAAACAATTGAGCATTTCTTTATTCAATGTGTCTCTATTCATAATCGACATTTTTTACCTTTCAGGCGAGCTGATCTCACCGTATCTTCATCGTTGCAAAGGATTTGCGGTGGTATACCACAGCTTCATCCTTTGCGTCTCGAATCTACGGCAATCTCAACTCATGAATAATACAGGCTAATATTCGTTGAAAAAACCTGGGGAACATTTATAATATATGTTCATTTATAAAAAGTTTATTTAGTATAATTGGGATTATTCATGAGTTGAGATTGCCGAGGGTAGGTTGGACGGGGCGATGCCGATGAAGCTATCGATATTTTTCATGAATAGCCCGAGGAGGTTAAAATGGATTTAGTCTCTGCACTCATATGGACCGCCGTTTTAATAATTATTCTGGGCCTGACTGTTTTTCTCATAGCAAAACAGTACAAGAAAGTGGGCCCCAATGAAGTTCTTGTCATCTCGGGGGGTCGTAAGAAGACCGTCACCGAACCCGATGGCAGCACAAAAAAAGTAGGCTATCGCTACCGGCTGGGAGGCGGGACTTTTATCTGGCCTTTTTTGGAGACTTACGATGTCCTGCCGATCGACATCATTAACGTAAGCATCAAAACTCCTGAGGTTCTCACCCAGGGAGGGATCCTGATCTTGGCCGATGCCACGGCCCAGGTCAAGATCAAATCGGACGAAAATTCCATCCGGTTAGCCGCTGAGCAGTTTTTAGGCACCGGAAGAGAGGGGATCCGAGAGGTCGCTCAAACCATCCTGGATGGAAAAATGCGGGCCGTGATCGGCACCATGACCGTTGAGGACATCTACCGAGGCAGACATGAATTTGCCAAAGGGGTAGCCAAGTCAGCCGAAGAAGAGTTCCAAAACATGGGTCTGGGTCTGCTTTCCTTCTCCCTCAAAGAGATCAGTGACACCCAGGGATACATCGATGCTTTAGGCAAGCCTCAGATCGCTGCCGCCAAGCGGGATGCGGCCATTGCGGAAGCCGAAACGGATAAAGAAGCCATTATCAAGTCCTCGGAAGCTCGTAAGGAAGGAGAAGTTGCGCGTTTGGCTGCAGACGCTCAGATCGCTAAAGCACAATGGGAGAACGAAGCCAAAAAAGCGGTTTCCCAGGTCGATGTGAACCAGAAAAAAGCTCGAGCTGACTTCTCATATGAACTGGAGCGTATTCGTCTCAACCGCGAGATCAAACGAGAAGAGGCTGCCGTTAAACTTGTTGAAAAAGAAGAAGCCATCAAGATCGAAGACTTGGAGATCAAGCGCAAACAAAAAGAATTGGAATCCACCGTGATCAAGCCGGCCGATGCCCGAAAATATCAACTGCAAGCCGAAGCGGAGGCTGACAGCTACCGTATCCAGACAGAAGCGAAGGGCAAATCGGAAGCCCGAAGGCTGGAAGGCCAGGCCGAAGCCGAAAGCTCCAGACTCCAGGGCCTGGCTGAGGCAGAAGCTATGACTCACAAAGCTCAGGCTTGGGAAAACTACAACCAGGCAGCCATCCTGGAGCTCTATCTGCAGAAGCTTCCGGAACTGGCGAAAGCTGTGGCTGAACCGTTGTCCAGAGTGGATAAGATCGTGCTGGTGGGCGGCGACAAAGGAACGGGTGCCACCAAGATCACATCCCAGGTGGCGGACATCCTGGCTCAAATGCCCGAGGTCGTCAAGTCTCTTACGGGAGTAGATCTTAAGAAGTACTTCCAAGACAAAACCAAGGTCGAAGAAAAAGACAAAGACTAAGACTCTGTTGAGATAAAACCATGGCTGTTTCAGAAAAAGCAAACCAAATCGGGGAATCTCCCACTCTCAAGGTCACATCCAAGGCCAAGGCCATGAAAGCCGCCGGCATCGATGTCATTGACCTCAGCGTAGGCGAGCCTGATTTTCCCACTCCCCAAAACATCAAAGATGCGGGCATAAAGGCCATTGAGGACAATTTCACCAAGTACACTCAAGCCGACGGGATCCCTGCGCTTAAAGAAGCGATCAGCAAGCGTCTGCAGAAAGATCTGGGCCTTGTTTACGAAAAAAACGAGATCATTGTCTCCACCGGAGCAAAAAATTCCTTGTATCACCTGACTCAGGCACTCATCAATGAGGATGATGAGGTGATCATCCCTGTTCCCTACTGGGTTACTTATCCCCATCTGATCTCCCTGGCCAAAGGCAAAGCCGTATTCGTGCCTACAACCGAAGAGAATGAGTTTCTACTGACGCCTGAGCAGCTGAAAGCGGTGATCTCACCGGCTACCAAAGCCTTGATGCTGAACAATCCCTCCAATCCTACAGGCGCAGCCTACCAGAAACATGAACTGGAAGTGTTGGCGGACGTTATTTTAGAAGAGGACATCTACGTGATCGCAGACGAGATCTATGAAAAACTCGTCTACGAAGACCTGGAATTCACGAGTTTCGCCTCATTGGGGGAGGAGATCAAGCGCAAAACCTTCCTTATCAACGGCGTTTCCAAAGCCTACGCCATGACTGGTTGGCGCATCGGCTACACGGCCGGACCGGCTGATGTCATCGGCGGAATGGCCAAGATCCAGAGCCACACCACCTCCAATCCTTGTTCTATTTCCCAAAAAGCCAGCATCGAAGCTTTAGCGGGACCGCAATATGAGATTTCCAAGATGGTATCCGAGTTTCAACGCCGGCGCAACTATGTGCTGATGCGACTCCAGTCCCTGCCAAACGTCTCTTGCTTCAAATCCAAAGGCGCGTTCTACCTCTTCCCCAATGTCTCCGCCTACTACGAAAAAGAATTTAACAACACGCAGATCCGGAATTCTTATGGATTAGCCTATTATCTTCTCAAAGCAGCAAAGGTTGCCATTGTCCCCGGTGACGCCTTCGGCGCCGATGCCAATATCCGCATATCCTACGCCACCTCCATGGAAAAGCTGGAGGAGGGAATGGACAGGATCGCCGAGGCCTTGGCTAAGCTCGAGACCGCCAAAAAAGTCAAACATATCCGGCTGAACAACTCCTTTACACACCAGAAACGATCCGTTCCTGTCGACTCTCAGATCTCGATACAGATGAGGGATGCGCTGGTTTCGGAGATGGAAAGCCATTTGAGCTACGCAAACTATTTCGAGTGGAATGCAAACATAAATGGTGTCATCATCCAGCTGCGCACGAATGTTTCCCATCTCTATGATTTCTGGATGGAAAACTGGTATCCGGCCCAACTGGAGGCCGATCTGGAGCCTCACGGGATCCTCTATGCAGTAGACGGGATCCCCGGCCGGGAACCCCGCTCATTTTATAACTCCGATACCAAAACCGGGATCTTGGTCAACGCAGACAATTACCACCCCCTTCGCAGCCTGGCTCTGGGCTTGGTCATGGATGTCTCGGAGCGCGTATTCAACGTTTACGGAGTCCGCGGCATGACGGCTGACCAGGAAGGCAATGGCTTGATCCTTATGGGGCCTAAAGGAACCAAAAAAACCGAACTTTATTTCAATCTCCTGCAAAACGAAAAACTGCGACTCCATTCCAATGACCTGGTGTTCGTTCGTTTTTCCGGGAATCTCCCCACGGCGGATTCCCCCGAACGGAAACTCTACCTACCGACCGAATCCATCGATTTTTATCCTCAACTCGCAGAGCTCTTCGACAACAGTAAAACCGAAAATGTCACAACCCGCAAGGATGACTGCCTCAATGAAAAGTGCCTGCAGTTGGATGAATGCCGGCTCGACCGGGGGGCGCTTTTCTGCTACACCGCAGTCAAATCTTCTTACGCCATGCTCGACCCCTACTGGATCGCCGGACCTTCCAAACACGTCAAGCGCACCACTCTCCGTTGGGTTATTTTATTGAGAAATGACCGCGTTTCTCCTCCCTTCGTCGAAGTCGAGGCTGAAGACGCCCTCCGAATCCTTGAATTCGGGGAAGGTCTAGGATCACGTACCGATATCGGCCCGACCAAAGGCAATCCTTTCTTCAATCCTCATCTTCTGATGAATGCCCCGGAAAGGCTGGATTTCCAAAGGAATTTTTTCCGCCGCCTGTTGGAGAACACGCGCTGCTACCTGTTCAACAGCGGCGTTGCCGGTGCCGAGGATATTCTTCGCATGATCAACCCCAACACGCCATGAGCTCACAAAATCACGACATAGAGGCCTACCGTAAGTTTACCGAGGAACTGCCTCGGGCTCTCAGCGGCCCCAATGTTCAGAGTGTCGACCTGAAATGGCTCGAGCCCCGTGCTAGATCCGTGGGAATACGAACCCAGTACGGCTCCTACGGCTGGCGATCGGCGGTCTCCAGCCGCATCGCTCCCAAGACAGTCTACTTGGGCGGCAGTGCGGTCCAGCTCCCCACTCTCTCCTCTGCACAAGCCACGCTGATCGCTAAGGCTCCCGAAGAATTGAACAAGGTTTTACACCTGTTGCGGACCTTTCCCTTCTACCATATCAAGCGCCAAATGGGGCATAACGATACCTACAATCCCATCTGCAATCTGTATATCTCAGCAGCAGATCTCATGAACCACAGGCTGGGTTACATGTGGGGCAGCACAATGTTCAATCCCAGCAAACGCCCCGGTCCCGAATTCACAATGATCCACATCCCAGAGGAACATCCCCTGAGGCAGCAGGTCCTGGTGCTTCCAGAATACAACATCAATATCGCGCTGGGCACGGACTACATGGGTGAGGATAAAAAGGGATTCCTGCGGCAGGCCATGTGGCAGGCCGATCGGGAAGGAATGTTGGGGCTGCATGCCGGCACCAAGATCGTAAGCGCGCGCGGAACCGATGGGAAGCTGAAGACCTACGGAGTCTTCCTGTTTGGCCTTTCCGCCACTGGAAAATCGCCCTGGTCCTGCCACCAGCTCGGTTTGGACCACAAGCAGGGCGAAAAGACCATGGTAACCCAGGATGATATCTGTTGTCTATGCCAAGACGGTTCGGCCTTGGGGTCCGAGAACAACTTTTTTGTTAAAACCGATGTGGAAAAACAGTACCAGGAGGCGATGTACAACGCACTCGTGGATAAAAGCGCCTTGTTGGAAAACGTCATGATCAAGGCCAACGGCGAGATCGACTTCATGGATGAAAGCCTCACCGCCAACGGCCGAGCAGTCCTGCAGCGCAAAAAGCTCCAGGTTAAGCTGGGCGGAAGAACTGTGGATATTTTTTCCAAATCCATCGACCTCCCACCTATTGAAGAGCTTGACGGCCTGATATTTGCCTTTATCACCCGCCGCAACACCATCATGAGTTTTGCCCAGGAATTGACACCTGAGCAGGCGGTCCTGGCCTATCTCTGGGGAGAAAGCTCCCACAGTTATGCCAGCCAACCTCTCAAAGCCGGTGAGTCCGTCCGTATCGTCGGGACCGATCCCTTTATCATCGGCTCCCGTGCGGCCAAGGTCAACCGTCTGTATGAGATCCTGATGACTTTAGAAGCAAATCATCCGGGAAAACTTAAGTGCATGCAGTACAACACCGGCGGCATGGGCGAGATCATCGAGACCTTCGAAGAGAACGGGCAGAAGAAAAAAAAGATGGTGCGTAAAGTCAAACGTGTGCCCATAAACCTCATGGCCGAGATCCAGCGGGGAGACCTGAGGGGAACCAATACCTATGAAAAAGGGAGGTTTGGAACCCGGGCCATCGTCCGCACCCAGGAGCAAGGACTGGATGACTGGGATGCCCGTAGATTCTACAACAGTGAACAGATCGAAACCTATGTCTCAGATCTGGTACAAGGGCGGGTAAAATACACCGAAGAGATCGCTGCCGAAGGCCTGCGGGACGAAGTGCTGTATGCCGCGGAGCGTTCCTACCGGATCGATACCAGCGGAAAACGCACAAAAGTCGCTGTACCCGGCCCACACGATAATGACCAGGTCGTTGAGGAGTCCCAGCCTGAATTTCCACTCGAGTCCAAATCCCGGCCCCGCCGCGATTCCTTCTGGCGCTCCCGTTAGCCATTCCTATTTGTAATCGACATTTTTTGCCTTTCAGGCGGGATGAATGTCGTGATTATACACATTATCATAGCGGGGCATCAAAAGATTGCTTCACTCCCTTCGGGAGTTCGCAACGACGTCTACGGCAATCTCAATTCATGAATAATCCAGGCTAGGAGATTCTGGCTTTTTCAGGTAAGCCGGATTTCAATTTCTTCAGCGAGAAGATGCAGCAGGAGAAGATGGACTTCTTGGATACGGGGGGTAGAGGTCGAGGGTACATCCAAGAGGTGATCCGCCAGTTCCGCCAAACGACCTCCGCCTTTTCCGGTCAGAGCGACCGTGACCAATCCCCCTTCTCGGGCCGCTTCCAGAGCCGCAGTCACAGAAGGTGAGTTGCCGCTGGTGGAGAGCGCCAGGGCCACATCCCCGCTTGTGCCCAAAGCCTCGATCTGCCGGCTGAAGACCACGCTGTAATTTTCATCGTTGGCGATAGAGGTCAACGCCGAGGTATCCGTGGTTAAGGAAATAGCGGCAAAAGCCGGCCGGATTTTGAGAAACTTGTTCACCAACTCAGCCGCAAAATGCTGCGCTTGAGCAGCACTGCCTCCGTTCCCGAAAGCCAAGATCTTCCCGCCCGCTTGCAGGCTGTCACAGATAACCTGCAGCGTGTTTTCAAAAATCTCCTCCCTGCCTGCAAAGAATTCACGTGCGGCGGAATCGAGTTCCTGAATGGTGGATGAATATTTCATGCGTGATCCTCCAATCCTGATAAAACCGTATTGTAAATCCTATCCATAAGTGCGTCCAGGTTGGCTTCCGAAAATCCCTCCATAGGAACCGGAGCATGCAGTTTCACACGGATGGTGCCCTTTTTTGTAAAAAATGATCCCTTAGGCATGAGTTCAAAGGAGCCATTGATCGAGACCGGAACGATCGGCACCTTGCTCTGAAGTGCCAGATAGAACCCTCCCCGCCTGAACCGCTGCAGTTTTCCATTCCTGGTGCGGGTTCCTTCCGGAAAGATCAGGAAGGAATGCTTTTTGTCTTGGATCAGCCGGACCGCCCTCTTAATGGCTTCTCGGCCCCCCTTTTGTCCCTTGCGATCTACGGGAATGAATTCCGCCACCTTCATGCCCTGTGTCAGGATCGGCACCCGGAAGATCTCCTTTTTGAGGATGACGCGCATGAACTGAGGTGTGATGATGAACATCATGGGCCCATCCAAAAAACTCTCATGATTCGGCATGAACACATAGGTCTTTTGACTCTCGATCTTTTCTAAACCAACAGCTTCGATCCGGACGCCTAAGATCAATCTCCCCAGATGTACTCCTGTGCGTCCCACAAAATACAAGGGATACACCCATTTAAATATGGCACAAACAATAATGAGAGGGATGGCGAGGACGGCGATAATCACATACAACAACAGAAGTAGAAGAGTACGCATTCTATTGGAGGGATTATATCATACACCCAGCTAAAGTTTTAGCCTGGAATATTCACTTCACCTCGTGAATTATCCAGGTTAGATTTGATACGTAAGGTCATAACAGGAAATGCAGTCGCGCAAGACACAGAAAGTAGAAAAAATGTTTGAATATAAAAAAAAGGCGGCACCGAAGTGCCGCCTTTCTGCTTTCAGCTCGAATTAACTTCCGCTAAGGGCACCAAATCTCGTTTGGGGACCGATGATCCAGGAGCCGTTCCAGGCAACCAGATCATTGTTGAAATCGCTAACACTGCTGATTTCGTAAAAGGCAGCTTCGGGAGCAACAATATCATAAACCGGGCCATTCTCGATGCCGTCACGTCCAGAGGAACCTACGACAAATTCATCCCAGCCGAAGGCACTTCCATCTAAGTACTCAGCACCCCAATGTTCAGCCAGGGTTCGGGTGTAAATACGAAGATAATTCCCCCACTGGTCATAGACGGGAAGAACCCGCACATAGAAAGGGCACAGGCCGCTATAAATATCGGAACCCACGGCATATTCAGACCCATCATGAGCCGGCACAACACCATGGTCGGTGATGTGATCCGTCAAGGCGGTCGAGATAGTCATGACGTCCTTCATGCTCCCTTTCTGCTTGGCCTTCTGGATGGCGGTGATCGCATTGGGGATCAACAGCGCAGCCAGAATTCCAATAATAGCTACCACGATGAGCAGCTCGATCAAAGTAAAACCTTTCTGCTTTTTCATTTTAAAAGCCTCCTGTTTTTTCCGGTGTTTTGTCACCAGTTTTGATTTTCATTTCACTTTACTTATTGCAGCATTTGTGCCAAATGCCGCATAGTATAACCTATTGATATATAAATAGTTAGCAGGGGATTCCAAGGAAAGGCGGATACATTTTGACATAATTTGCTCTCGATTTTGACACTTTTTGTCACACGTTTCATAAATACCGCTGGTTCTGAGCTCATGCATTGGTTTTTTCCCCTAGGATAAATTCCGAATCCCATCCATAGGCGGGATATCTTCTTCGCGTATATTATTATCTTTCCGAAAATTTTTCAGATTGTATTTATCGATCAAATAGCGCAGGGAACGATAGTTGACACCCAGAAGGACCGCTGTATCTTTGAGTCGTCCATCGGAAACCAAAAGAGCTTGTTTAACATAGGCTTTGGTGATGTCATCCACCGTTTTGTTGAGATCGAATCCCGCACTCAGGTCGATCCCAGGGTCCGTCTCCTGCTGTGGAGCCAGCAGTTCGTCGGGTAGGCTTTTCTTGGTGATGGTCTCACGCTCTTCAATAGCTACAATGCGCTCTACGGCGTTTTCCAGCTCCCGAACATTGCCGGGCCAGGGATAGGTCTCGAAGATGTTGATCACTTCAGGTGCAAATCTCTTGTTGTTCTTCTCCAACTTTGCACAGTATTTATTGAGAAAATGATTGGCCAGAATCGGTATATCATCTTTTCTCTTTCGCAGAGGGGGCATTTCAAAAGAGATCACATGCAGACGGTAGAAAAGATCATCCCGAAAACGCCCTTGCTCGATCCGTTTTTTTAAATCCTGATTCGTAGCCGCGATGATGCGCACATCTACAGCGATCTCTTCGGTACCTCCTACGCGCCGGATCTTTCTTTCTTGAAGCGTTCTCAGGAGTTTCACCTGAGTCAGAGCAGACATTTCTCCCACTTCGTCCAGGAACAACGTGCCCTTTTCAGCCACTTCGAACATGCCTTTTTTTGTGGCCACGGCTCCGGTGAAAGATCCTCTCATGTGTCCAAAGAGTTCGCTCTCCAGAAGATTTTCCGGCAGCGCCCCGCAGTTGAGAGATACGAAGGATCGCTCTTTCCTGCGGCTGTGGACGTGGAGGGCGCGAGCGGCGATCTCCTTGCCGGTCCCACTCTCGCCGGTGATCAGAACCGTAGTATCCGAAGTGGCTATTTTCTCGATCAGGTTATAGATTTCCTGCATGTTCTTGCTCTTGCCTACCATATTGGCAAAGCTGTACTTTTCCTTGAATTCTTTTTTCAGCAAGGTGTTTTCTTGTTTGAGCCTGCGCTTTTCCAGTCCTTGCGAAACGATGATCTTCAATTCCTCCATATCGAAGGGTTTGACCACATAATCGATCGCACCTTCCTTGAAAGCTTCCACAGCCTGCTTGATGGTCCCGTAGGCCGTGATCATGACAACAGGAATGTCCGGTTTTTTTTCCTTCACATATCTCAAGATATCCATCCCGCTCATCTGAGGAAGCTTGATATCCGTTAACACCAGATCCAGGTCTTCTTTGTTGATGAAATCCAGCGCTTGAGTGGCAGATAAAGAGGTAAGTA
>JAUWSR010000067.1 GCA_030609975.1 Acidobacteriota bacterium
AGTAAACAACAGCTTCGCCCTCCATGCCTCATATCTGCAGCAATCTCAACTCGTGAATAATCCAAGCTGGCTAAAATGACTATAAATTTTATCATACTTGTGGGAATTTTTCAGTGCCTTGCTTTTTCAGGGGTTTTCTTTTATCATTCCACTCTAAAATGAACGCCAAATCTGTAGCTGCTCTAATCCTGGGATGGTTTGTTCCAGGTCTGGGCCACGTCCTGCTCAAAAGATACACAAAGGCCTTGATCTTTTTTGTGTGCATAAGTGCCATGACCGCGCTCGGTTTGTTGATGGGCGGAAAAGTCTACGCCTTCCAGACAGAGAACCCTCTCACCATCCTGGCCTTCTTTTCTGAGATCGGGTATGGAGCCTTCTATCTGCTCTCACGTTTTCTGGCCTTCGGTGGTGGAGACCTGACCAGCGCTACCTTCGAATTCGGCACCGCTTATATTGCTGGAGCCGGACTTTTGAACTACTTGGTCGCCCTGGATGCTTTCGACATCGCTTTGGGGAAAAAGCCATGATCTTCCAAAGTCATCTTCTTTCCATGATCGTATATGCGGCCTTTGTTTGCACCGTCTTGGCTTTGATCCGCCGCAGCGACAAAAAGGCTCAGATCAGATATGGCCTCTCTCTCTTCCTGATCATGGTTGTGGGGGCACTCCTCTTCGGCTGGTTCATGTACCTTTTTATATGACCTGACTCCTTCATAAAAAATGTCGATATCCTTTTTCTCCACTATAGAGTTTAGATTTAAGGTTTGCTCATAGAGATAGCACCCTGATTAATTCGTCTGGCATGTTCTCTCCATTTATAATCGACATTTTTTACCCTTCGGGCGAGCTGATCTCACCATGTCTTCTTTGGCTCAAAGGATTCAACGTGGAATACCACAGCTTCACCCTTTGCGCCTTTGAAGCCACGGCAATCTCAACTCGTGAACGAGCCAGTATGATTGTCTGGAAGCTGTTTAGCTGAGTCAATTTACCTGATGTCACTCAATTGATTTGATTTATTCGGAACAGTGATTTATATATATCTTCTAGCTTGGATTATTCTCGAGCTTTGAGTTTAATCCAATTAATGGTCGCATGCGCTAACTGGAAACATGATCGAACTCTATCACGTTTGGAAACAGTACCAAAAACCGGGTTGGGCCCTATCCGATGTCTCTTTTCATGTGGAGCGGGGTGATTTCTGGTTCATCACCGGGCCCAGCGGATCGGGGAAAACCACACTTCTCAAGATCATATTCCGCGAGATTCTGCCCACACAGGGACAGATTATCGTTGACCGGCGCAACATTCTGAAAATCCCTGATCACAAGATCTACCAACTCCGCCGAAAAATGGGGATCGTTTTTCAGGATTTTCGCCTTCTGTTTCACAAGCGCGTATTCGACAACGTGGCCGTCGTACTTCAAGTGTTGGGCGTTCCACGTAAAGAAATCAGACGGCGCGTTTTCAATGCCTTGCGCATGGTCAATCTGCACAACAAAATGTGGGAATATCCTTCCCACCTGTCCTATGGAGAGCAGCAGCGGATCGCCATCGCCCGCGCCGTGGTCAATCATCCCATGATCATATTGGCTGATGAGCCTACCGGGAACTTGGATACAGAATTGGCTTTCGAGATCATGAGTTTACTAAGAGAGGTCAATAAACGTGGTGCCACAGTCATCATTTGTACACATGACCGGGAGCTTATCCGGCATTTTGGTCAAAAAATCCTCTTCCTATATAAAGGGAAACTTCTGAGAAAGGAATCACTCTGATTATTCAAAAACTGAAGTATTTCGGCCAGGAAGCCCTGAATAATCTCTGGCAGTACCGGGTTCGAAATATATTCTCGATCACCATAATCTGTCTTTCTTTTTTGATTTTAGGGATATTCCTTTCCTTATCCAACAACCTACAATTCCTGGCCAGGCAGGTTTCCCAAAACATGGCAGCAGTTTTTTTCCTGGAAAATGACCTTACACCCGAACAGATCGACAATATTGAAGCAAAACTCAAAGAATCTCCCTTGGTTCTGGAAGTCAATTTTATCACATCCGATGATGCCGTTACCCGTTTTAAAAATAAATTTCCCGAACTCGAAGGGATCGTGGCCAATCTCAAGGCCAATCCCTTTCCCGCCTCCTTTGAAGTCACGCTCCGCGAAAATATCATGTCCTCCTCGGACACAGCTGATTTCATCTACCAGATACAGAGGATTCCCGGGATTGACGACATCCAGTTTAACCAAGACTGGGTGGAACGGATGCAGTCGTTCAGTCGTTTGACCCGTGCTATTGGTTTTTTCCTGGGCGGCATCCTGATCCTGGCCTCTTTTTTCATCATTTCTAACGTGATCAAGCTGAATGTATTTTCTCGTAAGGATGAGATCGAGATCCAACGATTTATAGGAGCGACCAATCACTTCATCCGCGTGCCTTTTCTGATTGAGGGAACCATGTTGGGATTTATGGGGGGAGCGATGTCTCTTATCCTGCTTTTGATCACGATCAACCTGCTGCCCTTATATTTGGGAGCCTCCCTGGGAGTCCTGAAGGAATTTATCAACTTCCGTTATTTGACTTTCGGCCAGAGCGTCAATGTCATGTTGGGGGGGGCACTGATCGGTCTTTTCGGAAGCCTGACCTCCCTAGCCCGCTTTCTAAAAAAATAAACCTCTCCCTAAGACATATCTCAACACATGAGAGTCTCTGTCCGGCCTCGCCGAGGATCCAACCCCGCTCCCTCATGGGACAAGTTGACATGTCCTGGACGTTGTCCTACAATTCGAGCATATGGCATCTGTAGGGCAGGAACTCAAAAAAGAACGCGAGATCAAGGGGATTTCTTTAAAGGAGATCGCCGACTACACCAAGATCAACCTGCGTTTCCTCCAGGATCTGGAGAATGACAATTTTGAATTTATGCCGGGCAAGTTTTTAACCCGAAGCATCATCCGCTCCTATGCCAATTACCTGGAGTTGGATGAAAAAGAGATTTTGAAGCTTTATCTTCAGACGGCCCAAGAACAAGGGCAGGCACCTGAAGAGCTGGTGGTGGATGAAGCGCGGACCGAACCCAAAGAGAAACACAAAAGAAACTTTTCATTCGCTCTCGTTGCCATACTGCTCATCGTGATGCTCATAGTGTTCTTTTGGGTGATTCTTAAAAAGGAACCGCCCGAAGCCCCGTCCATCCAAACAGAAGAGACATTCGTGCAAGAAGAAAATGTGCCTCCTCCTGTGCTTGAACCTTTGGTGGAAGAAAGATCTCTGGACTTGGCCCTCACTTTCCAACAAGAAACCTGGATCCAGATATATGCTGACGGTGAGATCAAGCTGGACACCTTAATGCAGCCCGGAGAGAGCTTCCTGGTCAAAGCTTATGAGAGTATTCGGATCAACACCGGAAATGCGGGGGGATTCTCCTATACCATCAATGGCGAATCCGGCAAACCCCTGGGCCGGCGGGGTGACGTTATTAAAGATACATTGATTACCCTGGATAACTATAAAGAGTATTTGCAGCAAGAACTTGGCCCATAAAATGGAAAACCCAAAACCCAAGGGCCCCCGTGTTATCGGTGCTATTATCATCCTGCTTATAATCCTGTTCTTTACCATTGAATTTATCGTCCGTGAAGCCCAGGAATTTTCCCCCACATCGGTCACGAATCTCCTGCTTTCTTCACTGCAGCTCATTGTCCTGCTCATGTTTCTCATCCTGCTATTTGTCTTGGGTCGAAACCTGGTCAAGCTGTATCTCGAGAGGAAGAGAAAAGTTGCAGGAGCGCATTTCAAAACCAAGCTGCTCCTGTTTTTTATCGCGCTTTCGTTTATTCCTACATTCCTGCTATTCTTTTTTGCCAGTGACCTTATCAGCCGCAACATCGAACAGTGGTTTAAAACCCCGATCGACCGGATCCTGGATGACACCAAGAGCCTGACAGAAGGCTTTTACCAGAACGCCCAGGATACGGCTCTGCATTACGCGCAGCAGTTGAGCGATTCGATCCAAGAGCAGAAACTTTTTGATCCCCGCAATCGTGGTCCACTTATGGACTTTGTGAAAGAAAAACTTAAAGAATACAAAGTCGATGAGATCAGCATATATCTTAACAACGAGGAACAGTTTGTTTATATGAATCCAGATCTGCCGCTCAGATACTGGAACGAGATGAGCGACAATCTGGTCAAGCGAGCCCACTTGGGAGAAAAGATAAGTACCATCGAAAATATGGGAAGCGGCCAGATGATCCGGCGCGGTGTCTCTTTCAACATCTCGGAAGCAGGAGACCTATTGGTTGCCATCGGGATTTTTCTTCCTCAAAACTATGCCCAAAAGATCAACAACATCACCGCCAATGTCCAACGGTATCAGCAGATCAAGGTCCAGAAGGATCCGGTTAAGACTTTTTATCTCTTGACATTGATCTTTTTCACTCTGCTAATTGTTTTTGCAGCCAGTTGGATCGGCCTGCGGCTGGCAAAAAGCATATCCGTGCCCATCGAAAAGCTGGCGGATGCCACCAAAGAGGTCTCCAAGGGAAACTTGGATGTCCGTGTTGAGGACCCAGCTTCAGATGAGATCGGGATCTTCATCGAGTCCTTTAATCAAATGATATCCGATCTCAAGGCCAGCCAGCTTCATATTGCCCAGAAAACCGCAGAACTGGAAGCGAGAAAACAGTACATCGAGACCATCCAAAGCAACATCACTACAGGCATTATTACCCTGGATGCCGATAACAACATCACCACAATCAATCCTTCGGCCCGGAACATGTTAGGCCTGAATAACAAAGACCTGGTGGGAAAGAACTACCAGGAAGTCCTCAACCAACCCCGCTACACAGAGATCGTACAGCAGATCCAAAAAGGGATGCAGAACAAATACCAAGTCACCGACAAAGAGATCAAGATCCGTTTGGATAATCAGACGGTCACGCTGGCTCTAACGCTATCTCCGCTGAGAGAAGCCGAAAATAGATTTTCCGGCTTGATCCTGGTTCTAGACGATCTTTCCCAGCTCATCCAGGCACAAAAGATCGCAGCCTGGAAAGAAGTTGCGCAACGGGTTGCACACGAAATAAAAAATCCACTCACTCCAATTCAGCTTTCAGCCGAAAGGATTCTAAAAAAAACGGAACAAAGCGACGGTGATTATGACAAGGCTGTGAAAGAAGGAGCCCAAACCATCGTCCAGGAAGCAGGGACCATAAAATCTTTGGTAGACGAATTTTCACGCTTTGCCCGTATGCCTAAAATCCAGTTTCAGATGGCCGACATCCATAGTATCGTGCAGCAGGCGATCGCACCTTTTCAAGGGATATTTACTGAAATCAAATTCACCCTCGATTTCGCCGACGATATTCCAACTCCTATTCGGGTCGATCCAGAACAGATGCGGCGCGTCCTTATCAATCTCATCGACAATGCCATCGATGCCATGAACAAGCAGGGAGAGGTCAGACTCGCCACGTCCTTTGTCAAGATCCAGAACCATGTGAGGATCGAGATCGCAGATTCAGGACCGGGCATTTCAGACCAAGACAAGGAAAAACTCTTCCTGCCTCATTTCTCCACAAAAAAGAAGGGTACAGGCCTGGGATTGGCTGTTGTCAACCAGATCATAAACGAACATAAAGGCACCATACAGGTGGAGAACAACCTACCCCTGGGTGCAAAATTCACAATTCAGATACCGATATGACGAACGAAAAGATCCTAGTCATCGATGATGAATCCGGCATTCGATCCTCGCTGAAAGGAATCCTCGAGGATGAGGGTTTTACCGTTAAAACCACGGACACAGGAGAAAAAGGTTTAGAGCTCCTCAAGACCGAAAATTTCGACCTGATCCTCCTGGACATATGGCTGCCAGAGATGAATGGCATCGATATCCTGGAAAAGATCAAAGGCCAACGTGAAAACGTCCAGGTCGTCATGATCACCGGTCATGGCACCGTAGAATCTGCAGTTAAAGCCACAAAATTGGGCGCCTTTAATTTTCTGGAAAAGCCACTTTCCCTGGAAAAGGTCCTGCTGACTACCAAAAATGCTCTGCGCCAGAAAAAGCTGGAGGAAGAGAATCTTCACCTCCAAGCCAAGGTGAGAGCACGTTATCATCTGGTAGGCAAAAGTCCTGCCATCCAAAAACTCCGCAAGGAGATCAAGACCGTGGCTCCCAGCAACGGGCGCGTCCTGATCCAGGGAGAGGCAGGATCCGGAAAGGAAATGGTCGCCCGTCTTATCCATCAAAACAGCACGCGGCAAAGCAAACTTTTTGTCCAAGTCAACTCGGCTGCGATTCCTGATGACCTGCTCGAGGATGAACTTTTCGGTCATGTCATGGACGCTTTTCCAAAAGCTGAAGAAGATAAAAAGGGAAAAATGTTGATGGCGGATGGGGGAACCCTGTTCCTGGACGGAATCGAGGAAATGAGCCTGAAAACCCAGACGAAGTTGGTAAAAGCTATCGAAGAGGGAAAATATGAACCCTTGGGGTCTTCCGAATCAGTCAGCATTGACGTTCGCTTTATTGCCTCCACTCAAAAAGATCTGCGTAAGCTAACAACCTTAAAAAAATTCCGGGAGGACCTCTTTTTCAAGCTGAACGTCATACCCATGTCCATCCCCCCGCTGCGAGAACGCAAAGAAGACATCCCTCTGCTCATCAATTATTTTCTCAAATATTTTGCGCTTGAAACCGGCAAGCGTAAAAAGACCATGAGCGAAAAAGCCATGCAGGCTTTCATGAACTATTCCTGGCAGGGAAACGTCAGTGAGCTCATCAATGTGATCGAACGCTTTGTGATCATGATCCCGGCAGAAAAGATCGAAGCCTCACACCTGTATCTGTTGGTGGAGCCCAGGGAATCTCAATTTTCCCGCGGTTTGGATGACAAGCTGCCACTCAAGGAAGCCCGGGAGCACTTCGACCAGCAGTATATTCACAACGCCTTGGTCAAGAACGATTGGAATCTGCAGAAGACGGCCAAAGACCTCAAGCTCGAAGGATCCACATTGGAAGCCAACATCCGCCGCCTCAGCATCCGCTTCCTCGGTTAGGGGACGGTTCAGATTTTAGGATGCTTCCTTCAGACAGTCCCCTATTCTTTTTAGAGGTATTTTATGATATGGTTAGGGAGCTAAAAATTGAGAGATACAAATGAAGGTCGAAGCGTTACGCCTGGTTATCAGTTCGGCCCGGAAGTTTATCAACATGGGGTCGCTCACCCGGCTGTGGAATCTGTTGAAAAACTTCCATCCTTCCGAGATCTCAACCCTCATGACTCACCTCATTCTGCGGGAAAAACTGATCCTCCTCAACACGCTCTGGGAAAAAGACCAAGAAAAAGCAGCGGATGTTATCAGCGAACTCGCCCCTGAAGATGCCTCGGCTCTCTTAGAAAACCTTCCCGTGGATCAAATCTCCGACATCCTGGAGATCGCCCCCTCCGACGACGTTGCCCCCATCCTGGAGCACCTGCCTGAAGAGTTGAAGGATGCCGTTCTCAAATCCATGGAGAAGAAGCCCACTGAAGATGTCATGGAGCTGCTCGACCATGATCAGGAAACGGCCGGCCGGATCATGACTCCCGACTTCTACGCCCTTAACGAGAACACCATGGTCTCGGATGCCATCACAGCCATGCAGTTGGAAGCGGATGTGGAATCCGCCTTCTACTTGTATGTCGTGGACAATCAGGAACATCTCAGAGGAGTGGTCTCGCTGCGGCAGGTCCTTTTTTCGCGTCCCAACACACCTTTAAAAAACATCATGACTTCGGATGTGATCAGCGTGGCTACGGAGACCGACCAAGAAGAGGTCGCCCGCTACGTAGCCGATTACAACCTGGTGGCCATCCCGGTCGTCGATGCCGAGAACAAACTTGTGGGTGTGATCACGGTAGACGACGTTATCGACATTATCGAGCTGGAAGCCACCGAAGATATCTACAAGATGGCCTCTCTGGACACCACAGACCGTATCCAGGACAGCGCCCTCACATCGATCAAGAAACGGCTGCCCTTTTTATTGTTCAGTTTGATCACCGCTTCGGTCGCACCTTTCGTGGTTAAAAATTTCCAAGATACGATCGCCAATTTTGTGACCTTGGCAGTGTTCATGCCCTTGGTGGCAGCCCTGGGAGGAATCGCCGGAAACCAAACGATCGCCATCATCGTGCGTGAGATCGCCATCGGTCAGACAGAGTGGATATCAGCTCGCAAGGCTTTGTTTAAAGAGCTATTGGTAGGCATGGGAAACGGCATCGTCATCGGATCGATCGTAGCTCTCGTTTCCTTTCTATGGCTCAAGAATCCCTACCTAGGATTGATTTTGGGCGTGGCCGTTATCATCAATCTTTTTATCGCCGCTCTGATCGGTACTATGATCCCTCTATTTTTGAAGCTCATAAAATTGGACCCGGCCTTAGGCTCGGTTAACCTTTTAACCATGTTCACCGATTCCATCGGACTTTTGGTTTTCCTAGGTCTAGGAACTGTTTTCATGAGCTATTTAAAATAAACTGATTCATGCCGCGCAACCAAGCCGAAGCCATAGTCCTGAGGGCCAGCAAATTCAAAGACCAGGACAAATCCGTCGTCTTCTTCACCCGGGAGCACGGGTTGGTCGAAGGCATCGCCAAGGGAGCCCTCAAGTCCAAGAAACGTTTTGGCAGCAGCCTGGAACCCATGTCCTATGTGGAGGTCTTCTACTATGAAAAAGAGGGAAATCGTTATGTCACAGTGGGAGACTGTGACTTGATCGAGGATTTCTACGAAGTCCAGACCAATCCCCCCGTGTTATTTACTCTCGCCTATTTTGCTGAACTCATCGAGGAGTCACGACCTGCCTCCGGCGAAGATGACCTGCTTTTTCGCCTGCTGCTGCAGATCCTGCTGGCCTTGAAGGCTGGGGGCGAACCAGAGTTTTTAGCGGCCTATTTTGAGACTTGGTATCTGAAGATAAACGGCTACCTACCTGACCTGTCCAGCTGTAAAGGCTGTCGTCAGGACATCGTGGCCACAGGTTGGCTATCCCACCAGAAAGATGGGGCCGTGTGTGAAAGCTGTGCCAATTACAGAAAGGAGGAGATCATCCCGGAATTCCTGGATTTTTTAAGATGGGTCAAGAAAAACCCTCCTTCAAAAACAGCAGAGCCTTCATTTTCGGCTGATCAGATCCAGTCGATAAGGGGAGTCCTCAGAGAGATCATTATCTTCCATTTGGAACACTCTCCCAAAACACTGGGGAAATTCCTTGACAAGTGAAAATTGCATCTGTTATAAATCCCTGTTATTATATTTTTTTTAATAATATCAATATCCCTGGATTATTCGCGAGTTGAGGTTGCCGTAGATGCGAGGCGCAAAGGACAAAGTGTTTTGCCCACACGATTTCTTATTCTTTTACACTTAAATAAATGGATCGGTTTATAGTTTTCCAATATTTTAAATAAAATCATTACCCTTAAAGGGAGGCAACGCCGTGAATGTCGAGTTAGACAAGGTTAAATCTTTTGTCGACAAACATGCTTGTGACCCCAGTGCTCTTATTGCCATTCTTCAGGACATACAAGCCGAGTACAACTATCTCCCCCGGAGAGCTCTCCTGGTACTCTCTCAGATGATCAAAACTTCGATGGTGGACATCATCGGAGTGGCGACGTTTTACAGCGCCTTCAGTTTAGAGCCGAGAGGAGAGCACACGGCGACCGTGTGTATGGGAACGGCCTGTCATGTCCGGGGAGGCCCCAAGATCCTGGAAGAGTTCGAAAGGAATTTGGGCATTGAGTCTGGTCACACTACAGAAGACAAGCAATTCAGTCTGGAAACGGTGGCATGTTTGGGCTGCTGCGCGATCGGACCCGTGGTAGTGGTCGACGGTGACTACCATGCCCAGGTCTCGATCCGCAAGGTAGAGCCCATCCTCAGGAAGTATCAAACCAAAGAGAAAAAAGACGATGCACCAAATTAAATCACCCCAAGAACTCAGAGAGGCGGCAGCGGAACAAAAACGGCAGAGAGAAGCCCAGCAAAAAGCCGTTCTTACTGTTTCAGCCGGAACCTGCGGTCAGGCCCGCGGCTCACTGGACGTGATCGAATCCTTGAGGAAAATTGTTAAGGAACAAAGTCTTGAAGACAGGGTCGAAGTGAAACTCACAGGTTGCCATGGATTCTGTGAGGCGGAACCGAATATCATCATTCAGCCTCAGAATATCTTCTATCAACATGTAAAACCCAACGATGCGGCCCAGATCATAGAGGACACCATTCTTAACAACCAGATCATCGAGAAGTTGCTCTATAAAGAACCCACCAGCGGTAAGGAGGCTATCAAGGAAGAAGACATATCCTTCTATACCAAGCAAAACCGCCTGGTCTTAGGGGACAATGCTCTGATAGAACCTACCCAACTCAATGAGTATTTTTCCATCGGCGGATATCTGGCTTTGGCCCAGGTTCTGGAAGACATGGAGCCGGAGGAGGTTATCACCTCCATCCTGGACGCTGGCCTACGAGGTAGAGGCGGTGCAGGATTTCCCACAGGGAGAAAATGGAAACTTACCCGCACAGTCGAGGCGGATAAAAAATATATTATCTGCAATGCCGACGAAGGTGATCCCGGGGCATATATGGACCGCAGTCTCATGGAAGGAAATCCCCACCGTGTATTGGAGGGGATGATCATCGGTGGATATGCTATTGGAGCCGATGAGGGTTTTGTTTACATCCGGGATGAATATCCACTCGCATTAAAGCACATAACCCGCGCCATCGAGCAGGCGGAAGAAGCAGGGGTTCTGGGCGAGAACATCCTGGGAAGCAGCTTCAGCTTCAAGGTGAACATCGTAAAAGGAGCGGGAGCTTTTGTTTGCGGTGAGGAAACAGCCTTGATGCGTTCCATCGAAGGCAAAGTGGGCGAGCCCAGGCAACGACCTCCCTTTCCGGCTGTAAGCGGGCTCTGGAAGCGGCCGACCAACATCAACAATGTGGAAACCTGGGCAAACGTCCCTCTGATCATCCTAAGAGGCGCTCAATGGTACAGTGAGATCGGGACCGAAGGCAGCAAAGGCACAAAAATATTCTCGCTTGTCGGCAAGATCAACAACACAGGATTGGTCGAAGTTCCCATGGGAATCACCTTGAGGGAGATCATATATGACATCGGTGGAGGCATACCCGGGGGCAAGCAATTCAAAGCCGTTCAAACCGGAGGCCCCTCCGGAGGATGTCTCCCCGCCGAAAAGCTCGATCTGCCCATCGATTATGAAAGCCTTACCCAAGCAGGGTCGATCATGGGCTCGGGCGGTATGATCGTCATGGATGAAGACACCTGTATGGTAGATGTCTCTAAATACTTTTTGAATTTCCTGCGAGATGAATCCTGCGGAAAGTGCCTCTCCTGCCGCGAAGGAACACAGCGCATGTGGGAGGTCGTCAGCGATATCTGTGATGGCAACGGTAAAGAAAGCGACATACAGCTGCTGGAAGAGCTGGCTGTGGCAGTAAAAGACGCCTCCATGTGCGGACTCGGCCAAACCGCGGCCAATCCGGTGCTCTCCACCTTGCGGTATTTCCGTGAAGAGTATGACGCCCCCATCAAGGACCAAAGATGTCCGGCCGGAGTGTGTAAGGCCTTGATCAGCTATTCCATCGTCGCAGAAAACTGCACAGGCTGTATGGCATGTCTCAAGGCTTGTCCCGAGGGGGCCATTACCGGTGTGCTTAAAGAAGTCCATGTCCTAAATCAAGAGAAATGCATCAAATGCGGGGCTTGTTTCGAGGTCTGCAAATTCGATGCCATCAAAATCGAGTGAGGACACTATGCTAACAATCTATATCAATAATACCGAGGTTCAAGCCGAGGAAGGCTGGACGATCCTCGACGCCGCTCAATTTTACGGACTGGCGATCCCGACCTTGTGTCACAACCCGGGATTGTCCAATTATGGCGGCTGTCGGCTGTGTCTGGTTGAGATCGGTGAGGGCAAATACACCAAGCTGGTAAGTTCTTGCACCTATCCTATAGGGGAGGGACTTGTCGTTCACACCGACACCAAGCGAGTGTTGGAAGCCCGACGGATGATGATCGAGCTGATGCTCTCTACCGCACCCGGCTCAAAAGTCATCCAGGACCTGGCATCCCTCTACGGTGTGAAACAGATGCGGTTTAAGATACGGAACGAAGAATGCATCTATTGCGGCCTGTGTGTGCGCATGTGTGAGGAACAGATGGACGCCAAAGCCATCGGTTTCCAGAACCGGGGATTCAAAAGGAAGATCTCCACTCCCTTTGATGAACGCTCCTACGAGTGCCGCTTGTGCGGAGCTTGTATGTACATCTGCCCTGCCTGTGCGCTCCGCTGCCAAGGTCCGGATGCAGACACTGCGGTTTGTAATGCCTGTTTGAACTTGGACCCCACCTGTGTGGAGGTTTACGACGAACTGCAGTGCTGGATGTACGATGCAGGCCAATGCGGAACCTGCGTCAAGAAGCCCTCTGACGCAAAATAATACACAGAGGCACAAGAAAAGGAAAGAGCATAATATGCTCCTCACAATTATAAAAGCCTAAATTAGGAGGAATCAAAATGTCGTATACAAAACTCAACAGAAGCGCAGCCACTTTGACCAAAAACAGAACCGAAGGTTCCGTCAGTCCCTTCAGCGGGATGTGTGCAACCTGTGTCGATGGCTGTATCGGAATGTGCGAAATTGGCAAGTCTGCCTACCGCGGGACCGAAGTCCTTTATCCCCAGCCTTTTGGTATCATAACGGCTGCTTCAGAAAAGGAATACCCCGTTGACCTCTCCCACTTCACCATTCTGGGAACCGCCGTGGGTGCCCATGGTGTTCGGGCGGATTCTGACCATGCTACTTTTGAAAAAGTGTGCGTGGACACAAAGATCGGCGTCAACAAAGACATCAAATTGAAGGTCCCCTTCATCGTTCCGGGAATGGGTTCAACCAATGTCGCTAAACAGAATTGGGAAGGCCTAGCTAAGGGAGTCGCTATCTGCGGCGGCATCCTGACGGTCGGCGAAAACGTCTGTGCTATGGACGAAGACTCCGTGATCGCGAATGGGCGTGTAGTCCGGTCTCCCGACATGGAAAACCGCGTGAAGTGGTTTCAGGAATGGTCGGACGGCTATGGTACTGTGGCGGTACAGTCCAACGTGGAAGACACCCGGCTGAAGGTCCAAGAGTACGTGATCGAGAAACTCGGTGTGGATACGGTCGAGCTCAAGTGGGGACAGGGTGCTAAGGACATCGGCGGTGAGGTAAAGATCAAGAAGTTGTCCAAAGCTCAAGAACTGCATCGTAGAGGCTACATCGTTCTCCCCCATCCCGAAGACCCCGATGTCATCAAGGCGTTCGAGAGAGGGGCCTTCAAGGAATTTGAAAGACAC
>JAUWSR010000011.1 GCA_030609975.1 Acidobacteriota bacterium
AGCCTAAAAAGTATAAAAGCTCTGTAGAGAGTCTCTACCGCATGGCTTTAAAAGGCATGCCTTGGAATTCCATTAACAAGATCGTGGACATCTATAACTATATTTCCCTTAAACATATGCTTCCTCTGGGTGGGGATGATCTGGATAGAGTCGAGGGTGATCTCGTTTTGACCTTCGCTCGAGGTGACGAACTCTTCACTCCTTTAAACTCTGAGGTCCAAGAATCCGTTAAGCCCGGAGAGGTGATATACCGGGATGATCGGAATGTCCTCTGTCGCCGCTGGAATTGGAGGGAGTGTGACAAGACAAAAATGACGGAAGATACCTGCCGTGTTCTGCTGGTTGTGGAGGGGCTTTCGCCGGTTACAAAAGAGGACATGAGCCAGGCGGTGGCAGAGTTATCCGAACTCCTTAAAAGATTCTGTGGGGGGAGAATACAGAACTTCGTTCTCGATTCCTCCTCACCTCGCTTAAATATTGAGGAGGCAGCGGATGTTCCAGACTGAGGTTGTCCTTCTCGTTCAATCCCTTGTTTCGGACTTTTGGACAGCGTTTTTCAATTTCTGGACCGAGATCGGCTATACCCACTGGATCGTTCCCCTGATATTGTTTATCCTGTTCGGGATCAGCCTCCGGGCGGGTTTCATCCTGCTGCATGCCGTGTTTTGGAATGGGATGGTGACATTCCATCTGAAAGAATGGTTTGCACTTCCCCGTCCCTGCAGCGTGGATCAAAATGTGCAGCTTTTGGGAAAAGGCATGCCCAATCCCACGGGTTTTGAAAAACAAGGTGCCCAGAGCTTTTTTGGGAGCCTTCCCGCTGATGTGGTGGACTCACTGAGGACCAACCCCATTGATTCTTGGGGACTTCCCTCTGGTCACACCAGCAATGCCATGACCCTGTGGGGATCGATCGCTTTGTTTTACAAAAAAACCTGGGTCAGAGTCCTTGCCGGATTTATGCTGATCTTTATTCCGCTTTCGCGGATATATTTAGGCCGGCATTTTCTGGCGGATGTATTGGCCGGATACGGAATAGGGCTGGCCTTTGTGATGCTTTTTTATTATGGCGCCTACCGACAGGAGTGGTTTCAGATATTTTTTGAAAGCAGTTGGATTCAGACAGTCTGGGACCTCAAGGTCTGCCTTTTGCTGATCTATTTGGCGCTTGTGCCGGGGTTGATGCTCCTGTTCCCCAGTTTTAACCGGCAGGCTGTGGGAGCACTCCTGGGTCTGAATCTGGGATATCTGCTGCTTAAGATCGGAGGGATTCCCCGGGATTCCGGGACGCTGCTGCAGAGAGCGGCGCGTGTGCTGGTTGCGGCGGTCTTCTATTTCGGGACAGATCGGGCAGGAGCAGGATTTCAGAGTCTTCTGTCTCTTGAGACTACAGGAGCTGGGGAGTTCCTTAAGGCGGTTTTCACCATGATACTTGTTATTTGGGGCTCGACAGAATTCAGCATACGGCTGGGCTTCTTTAAGCGGGAGGAGTAATTCCTGTCAGAGCTTGGATTTTCTGACAAAATCTTTCCGCGACAATCTCTGCTCCTTCTTGATTCAGATGGACTCCGTCCAGGGTATAATGTAGCCCTCGGAGTTGGGATTGATCTTCTATCTGCTGTTTGTGTTTCAGGCTTAAAATATCCCGTATGATCTGTGTAGCTTTTTTAGGAACATAGGGGGCGATGTGTTTGTCTTGCAGAAGGGGTAAGAAGGAATCTTTCAGGTTGATAAAAGTGACACCGCCGTAGACCTGGGAAAGGGATTTTATCTTTTCTGACAGCTGCTCCAGTTCCTGGTTCCAGGGATTGGCGAGGTCTTCCCCGATAAATAGAGGAGCCACCGTGAAAAGCAGCTCGGTTTTTGGAATGAGGAGATCGAGTAGATACCGGTAATCCTGTAAGAATTCATCTGGGCTTTTTGCCCAGGGTTGACGGCGCAGACGTTTGAGGTAGGGATAAAGCGGGGATACATCTACCAAAACGTCGTTCACACCGATCCAGAGGAAGATGATATCGAAAGGGATATCCAAAGCAGTTTTGTCTAAGCGCTTAAGCAGGCTTTTGACCGTATCGCCTCCCTTGCCGTAGTTATAGAGATGGTGCTGGGGAATTTTTTGTTTGAGAAGATCGAAGTAGGCGGTACCTGGAAATCCTTCGGTTAAACTGTCGCCGCAGAAAGCGATCTTCAACGGAGATCGTTTCTCAGGCATAATAGGCCTTGAGCACCCTGAGTGCTATCAGCGTCACCCATTTGCTGGGCTTGCCCTTGTGTTCGATGTTGACCTGAAAGCGGCCGTTCCAGGTTTCTTCCAGGAGCCAGCGGCCGCCTTCATCCTGTTTGGAAATAATGAGTTCGATAGCATCCTGCATTCGAGAGTCGCGGTATCCTAGACTTAACAGAATATCCGCCATTTCCAGGACATCGGTGTCCCACATATGGGGAAAACCCAGCCGCTTCCACTTGGGCTTTGCCACATGCTCCAGGTCATGACTGCGCTTGTAGAGATGATGCTTTAACAGATACTCCGCCCCCTCCTGGATAAATCTCTTGACCTCTGCATCTCTTTGGGACGGTGGGATCTCGGCAAAAGCCTTAAGCGCCTTGACCACGCCCAGATGGCAGGTGTGTCGGCCCCAACACTGCGTGAATTTCTCATACGGCCATCCCTGCGGTGCTGTTTCGACTCCATCATCACATCTTTGGTAGGCGGTGATCCAATGGATCCCCTCTTGGACTTTGGGGTCTTCGAGCCGGCCCAGGCGGATAAGGCTCCAGACCATGTTGCCTGTGAGGCAGGGAATGACGCCGCTGTGCTGTCCTCCGTTTTGCTGAGTGCCGCGATAGGAAAAGCCCCCGCTTTTGTGGTCCTGCGACCACTCCAGGATGAAATCACAAGCTTTTTGCAGACGGGGATCTTGAGCATCAGCTTTCAGTTCAGCCAGGGTGATCAACTGCCAGACCGTTCCCCGATATTTGGTACGGATATAAAAGCTCTCCGCGGCTTCCCAGTAGCCGCCCGGATTTTGTCTGGCTAAGATCTTAGGAACATTTCCGGCTTCCATGATCTGCCCTTCTGCTGCTATCACTTCGGGATCGTTTTCTGAACGACCCAAAATGTCTCTCAGTGTGAAATATCTGACCGAAGGATTTTCTTCTTCCAGCAGCCAAGCTGTGGCGTCATCTCGCAGAACTGATTGCCAATCGCTCATGATTGCCTTCCCTCGTCCTGGTTTACTCCGGCGATTTTACGTTGCGAATAATCCAGATTAAGCAACTCCGTTTCTCGCTCTTGTTAATTCCGTTCAGCTGCAAAGCGGAGTTTTTGTTCAGGATCGATGAAGCGGACATAGAATCCCCAACCGCCTGCTCCCTGAAGCACTTTGATCAAAAACGTATTCCAGCCTTTTTTTAGATGGACGGGTATCTGGTCCTGATCGGGATAACAGCCACGGTAGGCTGGGTTTGTATGGATCAACCGCTGGTTAAGCCACACGCGCACCCCATCATCGCTTCCCAAAAGAAGATGAGTCTTGATGTCCTCCGGGGAATATATATACGTCAGTCCGTAGGCGACCGCCTGCTCGTTGGGTTGGATGAGGTCCTGGAGACGGACGAAGCCGGAAGGATCGATCTGAACCTGAGTCCAGGTTAAATCTCTGTCTTGTTTCCCGGAGTAGCTTTTCCTCAGAGC
The DNA here is from genome assembly GCA_030609975.1 of Acidobacteriota bacterium. Lineage (GTDB taxonomy): Bacteria > Acidobacteriota > Aminicenantia > Aminicenantales > Aminicenantaceae > JAUWSR01. Next base: position 3,695 of record JAUWSR010000011.1, read on the forward strand.
GATCTCCTCCTCTGGAGGATAGACGGTCTGAAGAAAAGACATGTCAGGGGCTTCGAAGGGACCGATCAGATTCCACGATGTGATGAAGCGCCGTTGGGAGGGAGTCAAACCAAGTCCCACAAATCCCAATTCGTTCCCGGAAACTTGCGATGAGACCTTTTCGACGCGCAGGATCAAAGTGTTTTTTCCAGGATTCACATGGATATCAGGCAGGGTGATTTTCTGGATCCGCTTCTCAGATGAATATCCTGGGATAATGGTGCCGGCGCTTATCTCGCCGCTGCCACTGTTCTCCAGGCCCACAACACGGATATTCCCCATGTCGGGTCCGGTGAAGTAATAGAACTCGAGGTCATGCTGTTCTCCGAACTCAGCCTTGAAATCGAGCTTAAAGATATCTCCCGGCTGAGACGCATCCGTGGTCAAGACCGGATATCGCTGTCCCTGCTGGTTATAGTACGAGGTCAGGTTGTGAACAGCCTTGCCGGCCTGAAAGGACATCCCGGTGTTTTGATCCTCGAAAACGGACAGCTTGGAATCGTTCTTTTCCACCCAATCGAGAAAAACAAAATTCTGTGGTGCTTCCAGAGCAAAGGGAAGGCGATCCTCCATGGTGGGCAGAGGCGGGAAGGCTTGGTGTGGTTCTACCTGATACCAGTAAGCTACTGAAGAGAAAAAATCGGAGCGGTCGTTGGCATGACCGTGCTCGATGGTTACCCTCAGGGACTCCTGGAAAGGGATTGGGTCGGGAATGTGGTGGCGGTAGACCGTGGCCTTGGAGCCGGTTTTAAAATCAGGTTCCTGCAAAGGGCATCCGTAGAAAAGCCCCTCTGTTTCTCGCATCCCCCAGGCATCGGAAAAATAATCTTCGGATCCTGTTCCGTACAGGGATGGGAACTCCTCGCCGTCCACATAGATCATGTCATCGCCCTCGCCCCACCAGCCCATGGCACGCTGCAGGATGCTGAGATTGCAGCCCACATAGTGACCCTGCCCCGCTGCTTCCAGGAGGAGGTAGTTCTGGCCTTCGGTGCAGGGCATCTCCTGGCGATATTGAGCATGAAAGGTGGGCGTGTCAGGTGGGAGCGATTTGAGCTCACGGTAGTCGATATAGTAGTAGAAGGCTCCCACTGGATTTTGTCCCTCGTTCGTGACGGTCAGACGGGCAGAACGATGGAAGGGCATGTACCAATAGCAGTTGCGGGCACGGCCTTCTGAGGAACATTTAATGGCAAGGGAGCTGAAATCTTGGTTCAGCCCATGTCCGACACCAAAAAAATCCCCGATAGGAGTTTCAATGGAGGGATGCCGTTCCTCGTCCCAATAAACGCGCAGAATGAGCTTGCGGCCATAAAAGGCTTCGCCTGCGATCGTGACCCAGATGTGATGGATCGCGGCCGGGCCGGCTATTTCTGCCAGGGTGACGGTTTCCCCGGTCGGGATGGAAAGCCGGTCGTTGTTCCCGCCAGTACGGTCGAAAGATGAGATGCGTTTGCTGACATGATCCTGGATTTTCCCCAGATTTCTCAGTATGTCTTGGCTCCAGGCAAAAGCGAGCCCCACTATCAGAATGAAAGAAAGTAGCAAAACTAGCTTGCGAGTCATGTGTCTTCTCCTCAGTGAAAGCTAGACGTGGATGCAAGATATCTTGACGATGCCTATTCCATGGCAGTCCCCGTTTTCTACCGAGTATCGGCTGGAACTCCTTTATTTTGGAAAAAGGCGTCGGCAGGTGCGATGCGTACATTTTCCGGCCTGACATCAAGAGGAAATTCCTGGTAGATCAAGTCTTCATGCAGGATCTCTTCGGGCATGTTGGGATTGGCATAGCTTATGGAAGAAGGAGTATTGGCTATCAAAGCGTCCTTAAAGTCTTGCGCATCCTGAGTGATGACGGCGACGTACATGTTCTCGAAGTTCAAGTATTTTTTGATGGCGGTATTGACCTGTTCGTGAGTTATCTGAGGGATCCGTTTTTGGGCTTCTGCCAAAAAGTCATCATAGCCGTAATAGCGGGAGTCCATCTTCCAACCCAATCGTTCCCCCAGTGTTTGGGCGTACAGCCGGGTGTAGTTTATCAGGTACTGCTGAGTCAGTTTGAATCTTTCCTCCGGGATTCCCTCCTCCACCAATAGCTTCAACTCTCGAAAAGCTTGGCGCAGGGCAAAATGGCGGTTGGAGTTGGCCAGCGGTCGGATCCAGATCGAAAAATACTGCTGCTGCCGGCAGTAGTTGGTGGCAGGGAATTTGCCGCGTCCTTGGATGAAGTGTTCGATGTAGGCATAATCTCCGTAGTTCTGACCGCGTTCTTCTCGAATTTTCTGAAAAAGCCAGGACAGATGCTGACGGTGTTCACCGAAGTGGGAGCCCGCGATCCACAAAGCGAAAAAATCGTCATCGGCGCGGCTGAGTGCGACCGGGAAACCCATGGATATGGCTGTGGCCGGGGATTGCTTTTCAGCGATCACAAACTCCAGGCCATGGGGCATGTGCAGCTCAGGAAGGACCAGGGAGGGGGTGTGACCCTCTGGCAAGGCGGAAAAATCTGCCAGGATCCGGGTAGGAAAATCAGCTGGATAACCTCCTACCAGGCCGATGATGACATTGCCCTGAAGAAAGATACTTGCATAATAGGCTTTGATGTCATCCAGCGTGAGGTTCTTTACGCTCTCTACCGTGCCGTACTCGGTGTGGCCGTAGGGATGGTCCGCGTACATGGCCAAATTCAGGATCTCTTTGCCTAACTGCTCATCCATATTCCCCACCAGGGTTTTTTCCAGATAATTCAAATGATTGGTTTTAAGGCGGATAAAATCCTCTTCCCGAAATCCTGGATTGAGGAGCATATCCTTAAGGATGGCGTAATAAGTCTCCAGGTTGTCCTGGTGCACAGTCCCTGTGAAGACCGACATCTCTTTGTCCATACGCATGCCGATGCCGGCGGCCATGGGGTAGAATTTTTCTGTGATTTCCTTGAAAGTCAGATTTTGACTCCCTCCCGAGACCAACATACGGAAGGTTAGCGCTCCTATTCCTTCCTTCCCTTGGGGATCATGAGCGCTTCCCACTTTTAACAGGATCCGGAAGCCTACCAGAGGAGAATCCGCAAGCGGCATAAGTTCGGAAGTCACGGTGTCGTAACTTTTTTTTGCGCAGGAAATCAGAGCGAGCGAAAAGGCTAACAAAATGAGCCCGAAATAAATAGGTATCTGCTGGCTTTTCATTGTGCTTTCCCTCCTGATAGGGTTACAACGGTCGAGTTGGTCTTTCGTAAAAATCGCTGAGCCATTTCCAGCATGATCTGAGGAGTGACCTGTTCGTAGAGTCTGAAGACTTTATTGAGCGTAGCGGGGTCGCCGGTCAAGCTGAGAAAAGAGGCCAGCATCCCGGCAACTCCGTCTGTTGTTCCCAAAGCGCTTCCAAAGGAATATTTGAGATTGGAACGGACGTCTGCCAGTATGTCATCTGCCAGCAGTTCGTTCTTGACCTGTTCGATTGCTTTGAAGATTTCCTCCTCAACATAAGGCAGGTCCTCTTCTTTTTTCACGACCGCGTTGAAGGTCAGGAGATAGGGATCGCGATGATCGGAGAAGCTTGCATAGAAGGAAAGGCATTTTTGCTCTTCGATCACGAGTTTTTGATATAGAGCAGAACGATTGGAAAATGCTATCTCGGAAAGCAGGTCCAGCGCCGCCAGGTCGATCTGTTCATCCGAGAAAGCAGGGCCGTGAAATCCGATCGCTAAACGGGGCAAGGTTGCACTCGGCCAATCGAAATGCGAGCGTTTTGCCTGGGTTTGAGGCGGTTCTTCCGGCGTGACCAGGGTGTAGTTCGATCTCTCCCAATCGCCGTAGTGGGTGCGCACATGGGCCAAAAGCTCATCATGGTCAAAATCTCCTACCACCAGCAGGATGGTGTTATCCGGGGCATAGAATCGTTTCCTGAAAAGCTGGCTGTATTCGAACTGGTTGGGCAGATCTTGTATATCTTCCAGATATCCGAGAGTCGAGTGTTTGTAGGAGTGTTTTTCAAAGGCCGTCTGCCGCAAGAGCTCATTTATCCGTCTTGCAGGGCTGGATACGCTGGCATAGTATTCCCCTTCGATCACAGGAGCTTCGGTCTTAAGCATCTCTTCATCGTAGTAGATGTTGATGAACCGGTCGGATTCGGTCCTGACCACCTCTTCCAGGTTTTCCCGGCCGGCAAATACGGTGAAGTAAACAGTGAGATCATCCGAAGTATAGCCGTTGGTCCCGGCTCCCAAACGTGTGAGGTAGTCGTCATAGGCCTCTCGGGGGACGGTTTTGGTGCCCTTGAACATCATGTGTTCGAAGAAATGGGCAAAACCGCTTTTACCAGGTTCGATCTCGTTCCGGGAACCGGTGCGGATTATGGTATAGAAGGAGATGATATGGGGATTTTCCAGCGGGATGGAAACGATCCTCAGGCCATTCTCCAGTTCCTCAACTTTGTACTCGTAGGGAAAGATATCGGAGCTGCTGAGGGCAGCCGGGGTTAACACCAGCATTCCAAATACAAGCAAAAGAAACGGGATTTTCGACATTGTTGCCTCCTTATATATGGTGGGCCTATTTTGTGTTCTCCCTGCCAGGATTTTATATCAGAAACTTATATGAATGACAAGAACGGCCCTTGAGTGGTGAAGGCAATTCCATACTTGTCGCATGAGAGTGAGTGGTGGGGTCTTCGACGAGGACGGATTTGGCTTCACCTTGCTTGGTCGTTATTGTGTAAATTCCTCGAGCCACCCAAAACGGGCTTCGGATTTTTGATCGCGAGGAGTGTAGGGTTTGATGTCCAATACGGGTGTGCCGTCCAACATGTCCAGGCCGCTGACGTGGAGCAGGGGGCCTTCGCGGCCGTGAAAACGGACGACAGTCAGACCGATGGCATTGGGGCGGTGAGGGCTGCGGGTGGAAAAAACTCCGCGCGGCTTGTGATCGAAAGGAGGGTGTGCGATCAATCCCCCTTCTTCAGATTGGTGAAAAGCGAAGATGACAAACAGATGAGAAAAACCTTCGATGTCTTGGAGCCCTGCAGCATAGGGATCATGGATCTCGATCTGACCCTTGATCTCCGCGTAGCCATCGGGGCGTTTGTTTCTGTTAGACTGAATATCTTGTTTGCTTTTAAAGGGGGAATGTATGCTGCCGATGGGAGAGAAAGTATATGTCATGGATGTACCTCGCCGAAGACCCCACCTCTCACCCTCATGCGGCACTAACAGAGGTCGTCTCGTTGAAATAATGGATCATAATCAGGATTCGATCGAAGGCTCAAATGTCAGCGGTTGACGTAGCTCAACCACCCTTCATATTCAGGCCGGTTTCCCGCGACGATCTCCATGTAGATCTTTCTGAGCCTTTTGGTGATGGGGCCGGCTTCACCCTTTCCGATGGTGCAGGCTCTTTCTCCGACGTTGGGATTGGAGCCATCGGTGACCTGGATGATGGGTACGATCTCAACTGCCGTTCCTGAGAACATGATCTCATCTGAGTGGCATAGGTCTTCCATGCTGATCGGCTCGATAACGGTCGGGATGCCCAGGTCTTGGGCTATCTCCAGGACGGTCGTGCGGGTAATGCCTTCCAGGACGGATTCCGACATGTCATTGGTCGTGAGAACACCGTCTTTAACGATCAGGATATTCTCGCCAGGGCCCTCGGCAATATTGCCCTCAAAGTTTAGGAAAACGGCTTCGTCAAATCCTTTTTCCCTGGCAATAACCCCACAGAACATGGACTGCACGTAGATTCCACCCAACTTTGCTGCCATATCGTACTGGCTGTGATGCACGCGGCGCCAGGGTAAGATGTAGACACGGACTCCGTACTTGGCTTTTTCCCCCAAATAGGCACCCCACTCCCAGGCTCCTATCAGCAGTTCTACCGGACTTGCTTTGGGAACAAGCCCTAGGTTTCCATAGCCATAGTACATGAGGGGACGGATGTAGGCGGAATCAAGCCCGTTTTTACGTACGGTCGAGAGGCAAGCCTGAATGATCTCTTCTTTGCTGAAGGGTACTTTCATCTGGACCACCGCAGCTGAGTGTAAGAGACGGTCTATGTGCTCCTCTAGTCTAAATACCGCCGGACCCTTGGGTGTGGCATAGGCCCGAATGCCTTCGAATACACTGGTTCCGTAATGCAGGGCATGGCTCATAGAATGGACTTTTGAGTCGGACCAGTCTTGGAACTCTCCCATGAACCAGACTTTTTTAGCATTGGGGAAATTCGTAGTATCAAACATACATGCTCCTTATAGTATTTTGTATGCGCTGGAAAGGTATTAAACATATAGTTAGCATATTTTTATGAAAAATCAAAGAATATTTATGTTTGAGATCATGCCTCCAGAGAAAATTCCCAAGCACACCAAAATTCAGGCGGGTGGGGGTCCGGGGGGCAGGCCAGGCAGCGTGTCAGCAGGCGAGGGTCGATGGTGCGGGCAAAACCGCTGTATTCGACCAGGCCCACAGATTTGCAGGGGAAATCGGGCAGTCCTTTACGTTTGCGGGATTCCTGAACCCGGCAGTTGCTCATGCGGAAAACACAGTGGGTTTCACTTATCTCTAATATTTCTTGAACGTTGATGTGGGCATAGAGCCGGAATTTGAGGGCTTGGGCCAGAGCGGGGATACCACCTCCCGGCTTCAGGCCTAAAAACTTCATGATGCGTTGGGCTTCGATGACCGTGAACTTTTCCCAAGCCCGCTTGTCCATCTCCAAAGCTGCCTCCATACCGAATTCCTTTTCTACAGCTTGGAACCACAGCCCATCGTGCGCCAGCCAATTTTTAGCGGCGTCTTGCAGGAGTGCCAGCAGTTCTTCCTTATTCAAATCCTTGATGTCTGTCATGGTCAATAGGGCTCGTAATATTGTTGATCTGAATGCTGGACCACTCGGATTTTCCCGTCTTTGCGGAGACGGTCCAGATATTTGATAACCTCGTTGTTATGGATCCCGAGTGAAGTCGTTAGGTCTGTGAGCGTGGCCGGTCTTCTTTTTAGATAGGCCAAGATCGCTTTTTGTATGTTTTTATCCCGAGGGTTTTGTTCCTTCTTCGGAAAATCCACCACTATTTCTGCAATATCGCCCAACTGGCCTCGGATCTCTTCCATTCGCTCCTGATCCAGGGGCTGGGCGAATCCCTCTGCGGGAGGACGCACCACGGTGTTCAGTTGGACCTTATCGGGTTTGATCAAAGCGATTGTCTCTTTGAGTTTTTGGATATGTGCGGGTGAATCGTTGAGGTCTTTGACCAACATCACCTCCAGCCACATTTTCCCGGAGAACTCTTGACGAAACACCTGCAGGCCTTGAATCACATCCTTCACGTTTAAGGACACATGGGGCCGGTTGATACGAGTGAAGATGTCCTGAGTGACGGCATCCAGGGAGGGAACGACCAGATCCGCTTTTTTCAGAGCTTCCCTTACCTCGGCTTTTTTCAGTAGGCTGCTGTTGGTCAGCACCGCTACCGGAATGTTTGTGAGCTTTTTTATCTCACGGATAAGAGGGCCGAGGATAGTGTTCAAGGTCGGCTCTCCGGATCCGGAAAAGGTGATATAATTGATCCGCTGTCCCGACTCCACAGCTTCCTTGATCTGAGCCAGGATCTCTTCCGGACAGAAATAAGACTTGCGTTTTATGTCCTTCTGACGCGAACGGCCCAACTGGCAGTATATGCAGTCCAGGGTGCAGGTTTTAAAGGGAAGAATGTCCACGCCCAAAGAATACCCCAGCCGGCGCGAAGGCACTGGTCCATAGATGTGAGAGATGGCTTTCGATCTGTGTGTATGGGTCATAGTTTTCAAACTCTGTCTTTATAAACCTCGATAAATCGCCGCAATGACCGGTCATAGGTTCGTTCCACATCATCTGGAAAAAGGCAGGCGGGCAGTTCTTGCATACGCCAGTGGTACTGGAGGCATTCACAACAGACGCCTTTCCGGCTGCAGGGCTCATAGGAGCAGTTGCAGCGCTGGCGGTTGATGTCGCTTTGGCATTCTTTCAAGGTTATTTCCTTTCGGTCATTCCGGGATCAGGTTTTTCGATAGGTTTGTTTCCATGGGGCTTGACGGTGGTGAAGCACGTCCGCCAGGGCATGACGCAGTGACTGCGAGGCCAGTTGGGCACAGTGGACATTGCTTTCGGGCAGCCCACCCAGCTTTTTGAGGATCACATCCGTACTTACGGTCGCTAAGGCCTCCTGGAAGGAACGTCCTTGAGCCAGTTCCGTGGCCATGGTGGCGCATGATAAAGTGGCGCCGCAGCCATCCGTAACAAAAGTGCACTCTGCTATGGTATCTTGCTCCATACGGATGAAGATCTCGATGGTGTCCCCACATACGCCAACCACCTTGCCGTAGCCGTCCGGGTTGTCGATTTTCCCCATATTACGAGGATTCATCCAGCGTTCGATCACTTCTTCGCTGTATTCCTTGCGGGCTTGCTCCAGTATCTGTTCCTGGAGGGCCTTCTGAAATTTTTCCAGGTCTTTGTCTTTAGTCATGTTCGTTCAGGGTTTGGCTGGTTTTAAATCAAGAGGCTACGTTTGCCAGGATCGTCTTGATTTTTTCAGGATCAATCAGGTGATAACACCGGAGATTTCCCATTTGTTGGTAATCCACTATTCCTGAGACTTTCAAGATATTCAAATGCTGGGATACGTTGGGTTGACTTGCTTGTAACAGTTCCTGGATATCGGAAACACATTTTTTTCCTGCCAATAGGGTTTTGACGATGAGCAGACGTGTAGGGTGCGCCAACGCTTTCAACGTTTGAGCTTGTTTTTGCAAGTCTTTTTCATGAACCATGGCAATTTATTATAAAAGAATTCTCACTTTTTTTCCATAAGGTTTGTGATTACCTCCCTCATTTGGGGCAGCGTAAATCCATAGCGGCGCCGCAAGCGCCCCAGAGGTTCGTCTTGGGAAAGATTTTGAGGGAGATCCAACCCTGCCAGGATATTTTCGGCTCTGACTCCGGTGGTCCTTTCGATTTCCCTGAAGGTCATGCGTCCGGTGATGACAATCTCCGCAGTGGTCGCTTCCAGCCAGCCGCTCACTTTTTTGGGGTTGTGCTGCTCTTCTTCAACGGAACTGGGCTTGGTTTGAGGCCGTTGGCTGCTGGAAGAGGGTGGGGGTGATGGTTTTTCGGTTGTCGTTGCCATCGGCTGAGTTATCCGTTGCGTCAGCAGGCGTGAAGAGGTTGCGGCTTCTTCTGTTTGCAGTATTCTCCCGCGGCCCTGGCCGCGGCCGAATTCCGTATATTCCACGGGATACTTAGGCGTGAAAATCCAAAAGATAAAGGGGATGATGATGGCTGTCACGGTCAGAACTAAAAGTGCGCGTTTCCATCTGGTTTTAAATATGCTTTGGGATTTTCCTTTTATCCAGCTCCATTCCAGGATCAGGTGAAGAAACAGCGTCCCAATGAAAAACAGAGATAGATAGAGGTGCAACGTACCCCACTGGTGGCGGTGAAGCCCCAAAAAATATTTTTCGCTCTCATTGACCATGGGGCCGGATTTCATGGCAAAGGCCATGAGCAGACCGAGCAAGATGATCCCGATCATACTTAAGAACATCAGGACGTCTACCAGATATTTCCAATCGGTCTTTTTCATATGTATTTCTCCTGATCATGAAATCTCTGGAGCATGGAACTCCTCCGGCTGTTCCTGCAGCACTTAGCTGATGGTTTGGCCAAACGCCTGCTCCAGGTCTTGCTTCAGATCTTCATATGCCTCGCATCCCACCGAGAGACGCACCAAGTCTTCCGTGATCCCGGCTGCATCCCGCTTTTCTGGGGGTACACCGGCATGGGTCATGCTGGCCGGATGCTGGATCAGGCTTTCGATTCCTCCCAAAGAGACGGCCAGAGCAGGAATCTGGACGGAATTTATCAGTTTCTCACCGGCCTTAAAGCCTCCTTTCAAGCCGAAACACAAAAGGGATCCGAAACCCTTCATCTGCTTTTTAGCTAATCCGTATTGGGGGTGGCTCTCCAATCCGGGGTAATTTACCCACGAAACTTTGGGATGGCCCTGTATATAACGAGCCAATTTCTGGGCCGTCTCCTGGCTTTTCTCCACCCGCAGGGCCAAAGATTTTACTCCTCTGAGGGCCAGCCAGGACTGGTGGGGATCCATGGTGCCTCCCATGTACACCAAGGATTTAAAGACCTTTTCATAGAGCTCTTTGGTTTTGGGAATGATGATGCCACCACAGATATCAGAGTGGCCGTTGATGAACTTGGTGACACTGTGGTAGACGATATCCGCACCCAAGTCTAGGGGATTCTGTAATACCGGACTAGCGAAGGTATTATCTACGATTAGAATGAGGCCGTTCTCCCGAGAGAGTTCGGCACATGCTTGGATATCGGTAATAGCCATGGTGGGATTCGCCGGAGTCTCGATGAACAGGATCTTGGTGTTGGGCCGCAGGCAGTTCTTGATGTTTTGGATGTCGGAGGTGTCGACGTAATCGTAGCCGACTCCGAATTTGGAAAAGAACATTTCGACCAGCATGCGGGAAGGCCCATAAACCGCATCCGTGCCGATGAGATGGGAGTCCTGATCAAGCAGAGCCATCAGGAGTGTCGATAGGGCTGACATGCCCGTCGAGGTGGCCAGACCGCCGTAGCCGTTTTCCAGTTGGGCCACATTGTCTTCAAAGGCTTTGGTGGTCGGGTTTTTAATTCGGGTATAGATATAGCCGTCGTCCTTACCGGCAAAGCGGGCCGCTCCTTGAGCGGCGTCCTTAAACACAAACGTCGAAGATTGGTAGATAGGGACGCAGATACCTCCATACGTCGGATCTGGGTGCTGTCCCGCATGGATAACTTTTGTATGGATATCGAGATTTTTGCTGTCTTTCAAATTTTTTCTCCCTGGATATGCTTTTTTCTTAGCGCTTAGTTGTAGTCTTCCATGATGCTTCGGTCTTCCTGCATCAGGTCACCCGCGAGTTTGACCATATTTGTCTGTTTCCAAAAGGGCAGCTTTTCGTGATTTTCCAGATATTTAAGGGGAATGGGGTGAGTGCCGATGACCACGGGTATGTCGTAGCGGGCTTCGATAAACTCTTTGAAGTGTCGGATCTGGGGGCAGGGGGGATAACCCACCACCAAGCCTGTGGCCAGATGGATGACTTCAGCCCCGTTTTTGATCATTTCTTCGGGAACATACTCTACATTTCCACCGGGACAGTCGCCGCAGTATGAGTAACCGACCAGTTCTACCTGTTCATCCTTGGGATAGATCGTAAAGGCGCCCACTCTTTCCCGCAAGGCCCGGAGGCACTTGCCACCGCCACAGGTCTTATAGCGGCCGCAGATGATGATTCCAATCTTTTTCATGTCGATTTCCTTTTACAATGCATGCTTTCCGGTGTCCTTAGAATTCGTAATCTTGGTCACGATCGATTGAAAGGCCTGGCTGGACGGAGAATCAGGATAGAATTCCAGGAACGATTTCCCCTCATCCCCCAAGGTGACGATATCGGGGTTTATGGGGATCTTCCCCAAGAAAGGAACATCCAAATCCTGGGCTGCCTTTTCACCACCCCCTTCTTTGAAAAGATTGATTTTTCCCCCGCAGTGTGGACAGTCCAGCCCGCTCATGTTTTCTATGATGCCGATGATCTGCAGGTTGAGTTTGCGGGCAAAAGCCACAGCCTTACGAGAGTCCATGATGGAAACCTCTTGGGGCGTGGTTACGATCACGGCTTCTGAGGCGGGGATCAGTTGAGCGACGGACAATGGTTCATCTCCTGTTCCGGGAGGTGAATCGATCACGAGCCAGTCCAATTCTCCCCAGGTCACATCTCCCAAAAACTGCTGGATGGCTTTCATCTTCATGGGACCGCGCCAGATGATCGGCAAGTCAGGGTCCTGGAGTAGGAACGCCATGGAGATGAGAAGGAGGTTGTCATTGACGGGAACGGGCTGGATGCCCTCACCCGAAGTTTCCAGCCTTTTGTCTTCCACGCCCAGCATTTTGGCCAGATTGGGTCCATGGATGTCCACATCCAGCAAACCCACGCGATTCCCCTGTTGTGCAAGTGCAAAGGCCAGATTTGCTGCTACCGTGCTCTTGCCCACGCCGCCTTTCCCGCTGAAAACCAGCAAGCGGTGTTTAACCTTTTCTAGATTTTTGGCAATTTTGGCCTGTTCATCTTCAGGGGGCATTATTTGACCTCTTTGGCGAAATTCTGGAAAACATCCCGGACCGTTCCGGAAACAACGGATATGGTCTGGATGCCTGCGGACCTGAGAGTTTGATCTGCATTCGGGCCGACTTGTCCAGTGAGCAGGATTTGTACACCCTTGCCCGCTAACAGTTGGGCCGATTGGATACCAGCCCCTTGAGAAATATCCTGGTAGGGATTCTTGACGGCTTCCAGCTGCATTTTTATGGGATCGAGCAAGAGAAAATAGGCGGCCCGGCCGAAACGAGGATCGACCTCGGCTTCCCAAGTCTTGTCCTTGGCAGTGATACAGATCTTGGCCCCGGGAGGTATGGAATCCGCTGCATGAGGATGTTCGTCCTGGCAGGGCTGTCCTTCTCCGTGCTTGTGACCACACAGATCTTCGCCTGTTTCCAGTTCCTGTTGGAGAAATTTTTCGATGACCTCATCGACCGGTCCCTGCACGCCGATGATGGTCTCGATATTGTGGGTGGCGAACAAACCTTGAGCTCGGGGACCCATCCCACCGGCAATGATGCAATCAACTCCCTTGTCTGCAAGGTATTTCGGGAGGAATCCCGGCTCGTGCCCGGGATTGGGGATCGTTTCTCGGTTGACAACTATTCCATCCTCGATATCTACAAGCGTGTAGGTCGGACAACGCCCAAAATGGGCGGATACAACTGTCTCTTCTGTAGAGATGGCGATTTTCATTTTTACTCCTTTTTTTAAGATTTGCATTTATCACACAGGCCATAAAATTCAATGTTGTGGTCTGTGATGCAAAAGCTATGCTTTGTAGCTAACGCTTCTTCTGTTTTCTTAATAAGTTCCAACTCCTCATCCACATAGTCCGTGTAGTCAAGAATTTTGCCGCATTTGGTACAAATAAGATGGTGATGGTGGGAATCCTCGGTGTCCGATTTGAATTCGTACCGGCTTTCTCCAGTCCCAAAGGAAAATTTGTACAGCAATCCCATGCGGACCAAAAGGTCGAGTGTGCGGTAGACCGTGATCAAACCTAGCGCCGGATATATCTTGTGGAGAGCGGTGTAAACTTCTTTGGCGCTCATGTGCTTTGAGGTCCGGCTGAGATGATTGAGGATCGCCCCACGGGGGACCGTCCAGCGTGAACCGTGGCCCTGAAGTCTGTGTTGCCACTTATGGGGGCGAGGCATGCTCTCTCCTTTTGTTGGTAATGATAATCATTATCATTAAATATAAGGCTTCTTTGTCTAGCTTGTCAAGTAGAATTTATTGTCACCTGAGCCAACTTGGGCTATACTTTTTATATCCTGATTTTAAGGAGACCTCAATGTCTGACGATTATGCTAAGTCCGCCCGGGCAGGATTGCGAAAGAAGCTGCCGGCCATCGAAACCTTTCCCAATCAATTTCCCGATTATGAGATCAAGATAGATATCCCGGAGTTCACTTCCATCTGTCCCAAGACAGAGCTGCCCGATTTTGGCAGGATCACGATCCGGTATATCCCCCAAGATGCTTGTTTGGAACTGAAATCGCTCAAGCTCTACCTGCTTGCCTACCGAAATCTAGGGATATTCTATGAGAATGCGGTCAACCGCATCCTAGAGGATGTGGTGAAAGCCTGTCATCCTCGAAAAGCCACCGTGATCGGTGAATTCCGCCCCCGAGGTGGCATCGATTCCACCATAGAAGCCTGCTGGCCTAGGGGGGAATAAATTTTGACTCCGGCTTGAGTTGCACTCATAAAACATATAAAATTCAGAAAATGATCCTGATCGAAGTTGCCAAGTCCACCCGGCCTCAACAATGGCTCAAGAATTTTTTTGTCTTCGCTCCTTTGCTCTTCTCTCAGAATGTCTTGAATTGGCCGCTGGTCCTGAAATCGGTCCTGGCCTTCTGTGTATTCTGTCTGATCTCGGGTGCTGTTTATATTTTTAACGATCTCAGGGACCTGGAAGAGGATAAGCAGCATCCCATGAAATCACAAAGGCCCTTAGCCTCGGGTCGGATAAAAAACTCCCACGCAGTGATCGGATTTTTGGCCTTGTCTATCGTCGGTTTCGCTTTGGCAGCTACACTCACCGGTAATTTCTTCTTGACCGTTTTTATTTATTTTATCCTGCAGTTGGCCTATTCACTCCGGCTGAAGCATGTCGTTATTTTGGATGTCTTTATCATCGCAGCCGGCTTCGTGCTGCGGGTGGTGGCCGGAGGGTTTGCCATCGAGGTCGACCTTTCTCCATGGCTGCTGATCTGTACTTTGCTTCTTGCTCTCTTTTTGGCCATGAGCAAACGCCGACACGAACTCATTCTGCTTCAGGAAAATGCCAGCGCCCATCGGCCGATCTTGAAGGAATACTCTCCACATTTGCTCGATCAGATGATATCGGTTGTCACAGCCTCGATCGTCGTCACCTACTGCCTCTACACCATTTCTGAGGAAACCGTCGCTAAGTTTGGGACCACTTACCTTATCCTGACCGTACCTTTTGTGATCTATGGAATTTTCCGTTATCTCTATTTGGTCCACCAGAAGGCTCAGGGGGGAAGTCCGGAGATGCTTATCCTCAAGGATAAACCTCTGCTGCTCGATCTTTTTCTCTGGATTTTGACGGCGGGTCTCATCCTGTACCTCTAGGAAGAAAACATGAATAAATCCAAGGTTGCCGTCCTCAAAACTTCACCCGGAACAGTTCTTGCTGATTATCAGAGATGCATGTCTCTGGCTGGATATGAGCACTTTCTGTCGCCGGAACGGGAGACCGTGATCAAGCTCAACCTATCCTGGACCAAATATTTTCCCGCCTGCTCCAGCCAGCCGTGGCAGGTCGAAGGGGTGGTAAAAACCTTGCTGGAGGCTGAGTTCCCCCCGGAAAATCTGTTTCCAGTCGAGAACAAGACCGTCGTTACCCATCCCATCAAAGGGGCCCGGAATAACAAGTGGACACCGATCCTGGAGAAATATGGGCTTCCCTTCTATCCCCTCCCGGAAGAGGAATGGGTTACATATGAATTCAAGGAAAAATTGCTCAAACTTGATCAGATTTTTCCCGAAGGGATCGAGATTCCCAAGATGTTCATCGGAAAAGATGTGGTGCATCTGCCTACGGTCAAGACTCACGGGCATTCGGTTACGACCGGAGCCATCAAAAATGCCTTTGGCGGCCTGTTAAAAGAAGTGCGCCACTATGCCCATAAGTACATGCACGAGGTCCTGGTGGATCTGTTGATCATGCAGAAGGAACTGCATCCCCACATCTTTGCCGTGATGGACGGAACCGTCTGCGGGGATGGAGCCGGGCCTCGGACCATGCTGCCCAAGGTTAAAAATCTGATCCTGGCGAGTGGCGATTCCGTGGCTATCGATGCCATCGCCGCCAAGCTCATGGGATTCGACCCTCTGGAGATCCCCTACCTCAGGATGTGTCAGGAGCGTGGCTTGGGAAACGCGGACCCAACCAGCATCGAGATCGTGGGAGAAGATATTGCTGGGATCAATTTCGGCTTCCAAAGCAAAAAAAGCTTTGTGATCTGGGGAGATCAAGCTTTGCGTCGAGGCTTTCTTCGCCCCCTGGAAATGATCCTCCTGCATTCCCCCCTTATCGTTTGGGCTCCTTTTGCCAGCAACGTCTACCATGACTTTTTCTGGTATCCCACGGTTGGCCGCAATAGGATCAAACAATTCTCCCGCACGGAATGGGGAGAGTTGTGGGAAAAGTATTGATCGTGCTGATCAATTCAAAAAATATCACAATAGGTTTTCAACTTTAGCCTATCTAATTCCTAAGATTTTATGCATTTGCAGAGAGATCCTTAGGTTTTTCATCCCGCATTCAAGGCTTTTTTCAATATAACTCATACATATCTTGGTGGCGGTTTTCGTGTTAAATTCGGGCTGCAACAACAGGGGGATTTCGATCGGAAATTGTCTTCTAAGGTCTTGTAGGATGCGGAATTCTGTGTCCGGAGTGATGACAAGCTTTACTTCTTTGGCCAAATGTATTAATTGCGGCGAGATGAAATAGGCGCGGGGTTTTGGTGAAATGGTGTACCAGTCTATGGATGCGATTGGGGGGAATGTCGCATTCGTTTCAACCTGGAGCAAAAAACCTCGGGATTTAAGATCCTTTATGAGAGGCTGGATATTTTGCAGTAAGGGCTCTCCTCCTGTGAAGCACAACCAATTTGCGGGGAATTCCTTATGGATTTGATCAATCTTATTTTTGATCTGCGCATGTGTCATGTCCTGTCCTTCTTCCCAGGCTTGGCGCGTATCACAGAAAGAACAGCGAAGATTGCATCCGCTCAGGCGGACAAAAATGGTAGGTTCCCCTTGCCTTAGACCTTCGCCCTGGAATGAGGAGAAGATCTCGTTAATCTTCAGAGTAGGTTGCGGAGGCATCTTCAGATTCCCAGATAGTGATGCGGATTATGGGAAAGTGTTGTTTGAGCTCATGAAAAAAATGACGGGAAAGATTTTCGGCCGTTGGATTGAACTCATAGACCTCGTTGAGGAGTGTATGATCGGGGAGCAGTTTTGCCAAAGTAGTTTTTATTTCGGCAAAATCGATCCCGATCCCGGTTTTGTCCAACTCCGTGATTTTGATCTCTAGCTCAATGCGGAAGCTGTGTCCGTGTACCTTCTCACACTTTCCCTGGTATTCTTTTAAAAAATGAGCCGCTTGAAACTTGTCTTGAACTTTTAATATCCAGCTCATAATCGACCTTCCTTTTTGAGTCTTGTTAACAGATGGTCCTCATGCCCAGCTTCTTTCCAAGCCTGGTTACGCAGGAGACAAGCGGAGCATTGGAAACAGGGCACCTCACGGCCGGCGTAGCAGGAGATTGCATAAGCATAGTCTGTCCCCAACGCCAATCCTTGCAGGATGATCTCGGATTTTTTGGCCTGAACAAAAGGTGCGTGCAGTTTGAATTTATCTGGAGAAAAAGCTGCGCCGGATCCAAGGTTGATCGCTTTTTCCATCGCTGAAACAAAGGGCGTTCGCGTGTCGGGATAGTCGGGTGAGTCGATAACATTAAAGCCGCAGACAAGGTCCCGACTGTTGTTGACCTCTGACCAAGCGGCCGCGAGCGCAAGAAAAATTCCATTGCGGAACGGCACATAGGTAGAAGGAGGCCCTTTTTTCACTCTATCGATGTGTTTGTTCTGGGGAAGGGATATGTGAGGATCGGTCAGCACTGATCCACCGATCTGCGCTAAGTCAATAGTGAGCAGTTCATGGGGGAGGTTTAGTTTTTGAGTGAGCTTGCTCCCTATTTTGACCTCGATACGATGTCTTTGTCCGTAGTCAAAAGACAAAGCGGTAACTCTCGAAGATCGAGCCAATGCCCAATAGAGCGCTGTGGTAGAATCGACGCCACCTGAAAAGAGCACAACATAGTGTTTCATGGGATTGCTGTTTTAATGCTAGAGGATATGTTTTTATTTTGCAAGATGAACTAACACATCTGATATTACTTGGTCGATCCAATATAATGCTTATTTAATGTTGAGTTCCTCTTGATAATAACTTGTCAATTCTTCTAACAGCTGAGCATAGATTTTGGGGTAAACATCAGAGACATCGGTTGTGCATTCGGGATCTTCAATCAGGGAATAAAGTGTTATGGTTTTCCCGCTTTGGTCCATCCGGATCTGTGGTTCAACCACAAGCTTCCATTCCGATGTCTGGATTGCTCTCTGTTTTCTGTTGATGAGCTCCCTGTGCAGTTCTTCTTTTACAGTTATAAAACCTTTTTTATCAAATTCATAAAAGCTGATCCCCTCACTGATCATGTCTTGGAATGCAAGGCCGATACCTCCGGGGACATCAACAGAAAAACCTGTTTCCAGAATAACCGTTTTGTTAGAGCCGCCTGCGGTTGGTCCTTTGATAAGCGGGAGAAGGCTCACTCCATCCATATCCATACTTTCTGCTCTCTCTCCTAAAACAGCTAAAATAGTAGGTGCTATATCTATTGATCTGACCAATTCTTCAATTTCTAGGTGCTTTTTCCCCTGTGGCAGCTTCATGGCCAGCAGGATATGGTTTTGTTCGGAGTCCTTTAAATTTGTGCCATGTCCGTGTAAGGTCTCTCCGTGGTCTGAGAGCACGATGATGATGGAATTCTCATATAATCTTCTTTTTTTCAATGTTTCGAGAAGGTGTCCGAACTGTTCATCTGCCATCCGTAGTGTGCCGTCATAACTGGCAAATTTATAGTTTTTTTCGTCCATGAAAAGATTGGGGTATGGATTAGGAGCTTCATATGGCCAATGAGGAGCGCAATAATGAACAGCCAAAAAGAATTTTTCTTTTGTAACAAGCGTGGAAACGATAGAGGCTACGTCATTTGAAAAATAATTGTGCTTGTACAGGTGATATACGGCTCGGTTGATATTTAAGAAATCAAAGATTCTAAACCCTAGCGGATTGTTGAAGAAAATGTTGGGAAGACTATAGTCATGAAAATCACCTAGAAGAAAGTCTTTTATCCCGGTTAGGGGATGTTTCATGAATTCAAAACCATCTTCCTCTTGAAGGTTACAAAAACGGGTTTCATCCGTAAGGTGAACGGTAAAATATTCACGGTGTTTGTTTAAATAGTTCGTAATGGTCTCGGATCTGGGGTTGTGAAATTTTCTTTTCATCAGGTTATAGCGCACGCCATGTGTCGGGGGATATTGTCCACTGAGAATAGAAAACCAGGATGGAGTCGTTCTTGCCAAGGGTGTGTAGCAGTCTTTAAAAACGATATTCTCCTCTAAAAATTTGTCCAGATTGGGGGTTGTGTCGTAAGCATATCCGAAATAACCTGTATGGTGAGGGTTAAGAGAATCCAAGCCGATAATGATCACATTGGGACCGGAATTCATCGAGTTACGAAAGAGAGAAAATATACTATTCAAGTGATATGAGGGATGCAGGATAGATACAAAGATGACAGCAAAAAATCCCAAGGTCAAAATTTTTGATTTCTTGCTTGCATACTTGAGAAATACAACGAGTAATGCAAGTAGATACAGAGTCATGAGAACAACAGCCAGAATATGATGAGTTCGATAATGCTCCTGTTTGAGAAGGAAGTTGGCAAAATCTGTAATATTTGAGTTCGGGTAAAATGCATAGTTGAGAAAGTACAATATCAGGATGAAAAATACATTTACGCAGATAAAAAGTACTCCCTTGATCGGAATACTGTTATTGGGTTTGCTTTTTGATATCGCTTGCGCAAGGCTCATGACGAATTTGTAATTCACTAAAGCAAATATCAGATAGATAATCAGAAGTGAGAGAATATAGGCCGCGATATCGAATTTGAGCTGATCAAGGATTTCTCTTACCGTTGAAAAAAATGTGACACCGAGTTTTCCCTTGGAGTAGTTCGCAATATAGGAAAAAAGATTGATGTATATCTCTGTAAAAAGAAGGATTAAATACAATGCGATCGAAAAAACCAATAATCTTTTATTCGTAATATCTTTATTCATAGAAATTCCCTGTTCCAGCGACTATTTTGTCTAGGTATTGGACACAAATCAATCCCCCTTTGGGGTGATTCCTGAGACTATTCTAAAGCGGTATTCTCCTCCAAAAAGGTGATACAGTGCAACGATTTCTTTTAGCGGGTGCTTTACTTGCCGGGGGCTTTTTGCCATACTAAAGACTTCAAAAAAACGGCCTGAAACCGAGAAAGAAAAACGATGAGTGACGAAAGAACAGAATCCGGCCCGGCAATGTCTGACACGGCTCTGGAACACGGTTTTGACCTATTGGCATCCGTAAAAAAGAGGCGGGACCTGACTGTTCGGGATGATCAGTTTGAATAC
>JAUWSR010000017.1 GCA_030609975.1 Acidobacteriota bacterium
AGGGTAAATTTATCCCCAGAGAGATCGGCGTCTTTGTCAATGATTATCTTATCCAGAACTTTCCGGACTTGATGCAGTTTGAATTCACGGCTCAACTCGAAGAAAAACTCGATCTGATCAGCGAAGGCAAGGATGACTGGTTGGAGTATTTGAGGTCTTATTATAAGCTGCTAAAAAACGATCTTGAGCAGGCGGCAAAGCTCGAGAGCTTCAAGGGGAAAGGGATTCCTTCTGCGGATATCTGTCCCGAGTGCGAAAAACCGCTGGTTATCAAAGAGGGTCGCTTCGGCCGTTTCAAAGCCTGCTCGGGCTTCCCGGAATGCAAATACAAGCAGGGGATGGATAAAAAAGAAATAAAAATGCTGGACGAGCACTGTCCGGAATGCGGCTCACAGATGGTCCTCCGGGATGGACGCTATGGTGCCTTCACGGCCTGTTCGAATTATCCCACATGCAAGTACATTAAGACCGATAAAAAGGACACCGGTATCGGCTGCCCTGAATGCGACGGCACCATCGTCCGGAAAAAGACCAGAAAGGGCAAGATCTTTTACGGCTGCAGCAAATATCCCAAATGCAAGTTTGCTACTTGGGACGAGCCCCTGGAACAAGCCTGTCCTCAGTGCGAGCGGAAATTTATCCTCCGTAAGAAGCAAAAATCCGGGATGATCCTTTTCTACTGCAACAACAAGGAATGTGAGTACAAGGAGGAGAAGGAAGAGTAGACGCGTGATGTCTGCTCGCCCGGACTGCGATGAAGCAGAAGATCGAGGCTTATCTAGAGCATCTCAGGTATGAACGCAACGCTTCTCCCCATACCATCGCCGCTTACCGACGAGATCTCCTGCAGTTCCAAGTTTTTTTGAAGTCCAAACATATCAGATTTTCTCAGGTCAACAATATTGTGATCCGTTCGTTCCTAGCGGAACTCTATGCCAAAGCCGAAAAAAAATCCACGATCGCACGCAAGTTGGCAGCTATCCGGTCCTTTTTCCAGTACGGCGTCGCACGCAAGTGGTTAGAGGATAATCCTGCCAAGATAGTAGCTACGCCTAAGCAGGAGAAGCATGTGCCTTCTTTCCTGTCGGAGGAAGAGATGGCAAGTTTTCTCGATCTTCCCCCTGGGGATAAGCCTCTTGTGGTCAGGGATAGGGCTATACTCGAACTCCTCTATGCTACCGGGATCAGGGTGAGTGAATTGGTGGGATTGAACATGGATGATCTGAGCTTTGAGGAACGCATGATTCGGGTAAGAGGCAAAGGCAAAAAAGAACGTCTGGTTCCCTTTGGAAAGATCGCATCTAAGAATCTAAAGTTTTATCTGCAGCGCAGGGGTTTGATCAATCAGGGGCGTAGCGATGAACAGGCGATCTTCATAAATTACCGGGGAACGCGACTCAGCACTAGATCTATACAGCGTATGGTCTACCGTTATCTGCAGTATACGTCGGTGAAACGGAAGATCAGCCCCCATTCCTTAAGACATTCATTTGCCTCTCATCTCCTCAGCCGCGGAGCGGACCTGCGGGCCATACAAGAACTTCTCGGACATGAAAGCCTGGCCACAACGCAAAAATACACACACTTGGATCTCAACCAGCTTCTGCGGGTGTATAAAAAAAGTCATCCGCGTTCCTGATCGAGTAAAAAAGAGGGGAGAGATTCCCCCCTCTTTTTTACGGTGACGTGGCTTTGTCTCCAACCGTGATCTGATCTTTCATTCCTTCAAAAGTTTTTTCGCCGATTCCTTGAACCTTCATGATCTCTTCGATCCGCTGGAACTTCCCGTGTTTTTCCCGATAATCCACGATCCTTTGGGCCACTTTGGAGCCGACTCTGGGGAGCTGTTGGAGTTCGCTGATGGATGCAGTGTTGATGTTGATCTTAGCCTGGGAAGTGGACGGCGCCAGAGCTGCGGCCTGCAAAAAAGTCACGGCTACGAAGGCGAGAATGATGCCAAAAGCCACGGCATGTTTGGTGATATTTGTCATAATAACCTCCTTTCGTTACCAGAGATGCAAACTTTGGGCCAAAAAGAGAGAATGATGTAAATATACTGTAATCAATAAGATATAAAATATTATCTAGAGAAAAAGACAACGAAGGTGGTCATCCTGAAGGAAAGAAGCGACCACTTAGAGTGACATTTGAAGGTACTGCTGAAGAAAGAGCCTGAGTTTCTGCAGGGCTTTGCCGCGATGGCTTATGCGGTTTTTTTCGTTTGGATCGATCTCGGCAAAGGTTTTTTGCAGGGGAGGGTAAAAAAATATGGGATCATAGCCAAAACCGTTTTCTCCCTTGGGCTCAGGAGCGATGATGCCGTTGACATGTTCTTCGATCTCGGCAAGAACCGTCCCTTCAAGGGACACCACCATGCTGGAGACAAAACGGGCGTTTCTTTTTTCTCGGTTGCTTCTTTCCAATAGGTTCAAGACTTTAACGATATTCTTTACAGCGGTGGCTCGTGGGGCGGAAAAACGGGCGGAATGAACACCGGGCGCTCCCGCGAGCCCCTCCACCTCCAGGCCAGAGTCTTCGGCCAGGGTCAGTCCTTCCCAATTTTGGCTGTAATAAATACTCTTGCTGCGGGCGTTTTCCAAGAAGGTCGAGCCCGTTTCCTCGCAGGTTTTCAGGGGAGGCAAATCTGCCAGCGATAAAATACGGAGGGGATAGCCTCGGAGAAAGGCCCGCATTTCTCGGATTTTGCCTTGATTGGTGGTGGCCAAAAGAAATGTGTTATTCAATTTTCAGTTCGATTATATCTTCCAGATTGGTAAGGCTCTGATTAAACCTATCCTCTTTGTCTTCGGGAGCTTGAAATGCAAGTGTAATGAGGACGGTGTCTCCTTCTTTTTTATGGGAGATCTCACGGAATTTGATGCCTTCATGGAGGGCGAGTTTCTTAATGCTGATCAAAGTATTCTTGGAGGAAAGGGATGTGATGCTGTAGCGGAAAATGGATTTTTTAAAGTGCACATCTTCGAAGCGTCCCAATATATTCAGGGTCAGGAAAAGAATGGCCGTATAGAGCACGGCAATGAGATAGTAACCGGCGCCTACCACCAGGCCGAGACCGGCCACCGCCCATAAGGTAGCTGCCGTAGTCAGGCCGACGATCATCCCCTGGGCTTGGATGATGGTACCGGCTCCGATGAATCCGATGCCTGTGATAACCGCAGCGGCCAGACGTAGGGAGTCTGCCGTGCCGCCGCCCCCTGATTGCACGAAAAGCTGTGAGAGGATCATCATCATGGTCGCTCCCAGGCAGATGAGGATGTTGGTACGGAAGCCTGCTGGTTTGTGGCTGGATTCTCTCTCGAAACCGACCAATCCTCCCAGGGCCAAAGACAGCATCAGTTTTAAGGCTATTTCCAAGATATCCATTGCCGATTCCCCATATCAAACATGTCGGTACTTTAGCATATCCCCTACGATTATTCTACCTGACTTATTCATAAAAAACATCGATATTGCTATGACCGAAGTATTTTTGGAATATGTGTTAATTCTTAGGGTTGAATTTTGATTACTTCGACCGCGGTGTCATTTTTATTACAATCGATATTTTTTACCCTTCGGGCGTGCCGATCTCAGCACATCGACTTCGTCGTGGCCCAATCGCTGTAGTTTACTACAGCTCATGCGCCATCCGAAATACCCGGGTGGGTGGGAGGTCGCACCAACCTCGGCCCGTGAATAAGCCAGGTTAATTGGGATGATAGCTACTGATTAAGGTTATCCAGGAGAAATGACAGGAAAAACGCCAGGGCGATGATTAGAGTGTAGAGGGCAAAAGCTGGATTTTTGAGAAGTCTCTCGGGCTCTTCCATGACCTCCCGTTCGCGCAGGGTTTTGCGGAAGAAGATGAAGAAATAGATAAAAACCAGAGGCGAGAGATAAAAAAATGACTGCAGTTGGTAAGATAGTGAAAAATAGAAATAGGTCACAAAGAACACCAATGTACTTAAAGCCATCCCCATGAGCAGGGAATTTCGTGAGTATCGTCTGAGGGACTGCCGGTAGTCGCCAGCCTTTTCGCGCAGAAGCCGGTATTCTGAAAGCCGCTTGGCAACCATCAGAAAATTCCCGAACGACCACCAGCACAGCAGAAGTGAGATTGGAGGGAAAAACAAGGCAGGAGCAAATGCGAACCAGCCTATCAAGAAGCGGATGGGGTTGTTGGCAGACTCGGAAACAGAATCCAAGAAAGGGATATCCTTGGTCCGGACGGGTTTGATATTGTATATAAATCCAGCGAGCAGCAATGCCAGCAGGGAAAAGAAAAAGGACGGTGAAAAGTAGGTATAAGCAAGCACGAGGCTGCTTGCGGACAGCAGGATGGCTCCTAGGATGAGCGTTGTCTTGCTGATCTCTCCTCGGATCAAGGGACGATTCTGTTTGGTGGGGTGATGAATATCAAAGGGGGCGTCTGCGATCTCGTTGATGATGTAGTTGGCGGTAGAGATCGCCCAGGTCAACAAAAAAGCAAAGACAGATCGGAGAGCGATCTCCGCCAGACTCAATTCCGCTAGAAACTGCCGGTAGAGAAAGAAAAAGGCGGCGCTGCCCACGTAGATCGCCAGGCTTCTAGGCCATCGGTCCAGGCGCATCGCTCGAATATAGGCTGTCATGGTCTTTTATAGTTTTTGGGCGTAAACCTCAAAGGAATCGCTTAAGGCTAATTTTATCGGAATTTTTTTCCAAACAGAAGCTAAACGCGCATTTTTCAGAAAAAAACTCAGCGGGCCGATCCGGGAGAGCAGATAATGAGCGCTGAATGTCCAGGAATACTTGCGTACCTGTACAACCTCGAAACCGCTGCGCTCAAGCAAGGTACGGAGACTTTGTTGTGAATAGTAGCTGAGGTGGGCAGGCCTGAAGTGCCACCATTTGTTCTGGAACAGGCGGGCGGCCAGGCTTTGAATATCGGGGGTGACAAGACACAGAATGCCTTCCTGGGAAAGAAGATCATGGACTTTCTTTAAGGCGGCGTCTGGATGGGTGATGTGCTCGATAAAATCGACCATAGTCACGGCTGCATAGTGATCCAGGGGAGCATCGATCTCTGCAAAATCTCCAAGGCGGAGAGAGAGGCCATATTTTTTTTCGGCCACTTGAGCGGCCCAAGCGCTGGGTTCGACTCCATCCGGATCCCAACCGCGCTTTAATGCAAGGTCAAGCAAGATCCCCGTGGCGGCCCCAACGTCGAACAAGCGTCCTTTTTGAGGACGGATCTTTTCCAACTGTCCCAGGATGCGTTTGAAGTTCTGAGCCCTCCCCGCAGCCTCGTCTTCATAAAGCGGTTCCTCGATCTGGCTGTAGAGAGACAGAATAAACTCAGAGGAGGGGCGGGGATTGGCAAAAACATGGGTGCAGTTGGTGCAGCGGCTGAGATCCCAGATCTTTCCGTAGGCGCTGTCGGTGATTTTTACGTCATCTTTATCTAAAGTATGAATGTCAAAAGTTGTTTTCTTAAAGGTTGTCAGCTCAGAGCTTGTACACACCGGACATCGGGTCAAAACTTTAAAATTCTCCGGGCCTTGTATCATATCTCGATGTCCATCTTGAGCAGGAACATATCTGTGCCGGCCACAGCTTTGAGGTTGGTGGAGCCACACTTTTCACAAAGAATGATATAATCGTCCTTGACCATCTCGGTTTTACAATCTTGGCATTGGTATTTTAAAGGGACCTCTTCGATCTCCAGCACCGCCTCTGCGGCCATGGTGTCCTTTTTATAGATATCGAAGGATGTTTTTAAAAGATCGGGAACCGCACCGGAGAGCAGACCCACTTGGAGCTTGACATGGACGATCTTGTTGGCCTTTTGCTCAACGGCTTTCTCCTCCAGGAGTTCGAAGAGGTTGGTGATGATGGACAGTTCATGCATATTTCTGACGGAGGTTTTGCAGCGAGATCTTAAGAAACTCCACGAATTCGTCCAGCCCGCTCCCGGTGAGAGACGAGATCACAAATGTTTGTAAGGCGGGATTGATTTCCAGTGCTTCCTTTTTAGCGCGTTCGATGTCAAAGGGCAAAAGCGGGACCAGGTCGGCCTTGGTTATGAGCAGGCAGTCCGAGGTGGTGAACACTTTGGGGTATTTTTTGGGCTTATCATCGCCTTCGGGTGAAGAGAGCAGAACACAGCGGATGTGCTCTCCCAGGTCGAAACTGGCTGGACATACCAGGTTGCCCACATTCTCTATAAAGAGGAAATCCAGCTCTGAAGGGATTTCTGGAAACAACTTCCCGATCATTTTCGCCTCGAGGTGACATGCCCCCCCTGTTTTGATCTGCCAGGCTGGAATACCTTGGGCACGAATCCGTTCGGCGTCCCTTTCGGTCTCGATATCCCCTTCGATCACGGCCATCTCGTGCTCAGGCCGGATCCTGGAGGCAAGGCTTTCCAGAAGCGAGGTTTTTCCGGCTCCGGGAGAGCTGATGAGGTTGAGGGTAAGGATCCCTCGCTGACTCAACTTCTCGCGGATGGTGGCAGCCACGGCTTTGTTGGAGCCGAGAAGGTCCGCCTTAACCTGAATTTCTTTCTTTATCATGGTTTTCCAATAATCTCTGCAGGGTTTTGATGATCTCAGGGATAGCTTGGGTCATTTCATCTGTCAGACCTTCTCCCATTTGGTAGATGTTTTTGGCTTCCAAGGCGATGACATCGATTTCCGTGGGAACCTCGAGCCCGGCCGCTCTGCCAATGCTAAAAGCCTGCGGAATGGATACATAATGGACGGAAGGCCCGGGTATGTGGCGCAGGTCGCTGCCCTTGAGGACCGAGATCCGGCCCGTTACCGGGTTATCCTTTTTTATGGTGTCGATGATGATCACCCGGCCATAACCCTCGACAACGTCCAATAGCTTGAGGCCTGTGAGACCGCAGGCTTCCATTTCGACCTCATCCAGCGGAGCCCAGGGCACTTTGCCGGCCTCACGCTCTTTTATCAGCTGCTGGACGACTTGACAGCCCACGCCGTCATCTCCGAAGAGGTCATTTCCGAGTCCAAGCACTAAAGTTTTCATATGTTAACCTATCCTTAAAACAGACCGTATATTATAAACGTTATCCTCCCGTATTAAAACCCATATCCACCAGAGAATTGGAATGGCAGGATTGGAGCTGGAAATACTGGGAAATCTGACGAATCAGCTCCGAAATACGGGGGTGGTGGGTGGGTTGGGGAGGTCGGATGGCGGCTTGGGGAAGATGATGGAAAAAGTGGTGCCCACACCGGGCTTGCTGGTAACCTCGATGGCTCCGCCATGGGAATCGATGATCTTTTTGGCGATCGTCAGACCCAATCCCGATCCCTTATCCCCCCTGCTGCGTTTACTGCGATCTATCTGATAAAACTGGTCGAAAAGGAAGGGGATGTGTTCTTGAGCAATGCCGACGCCTGTGTCGGTGATATCCACGATGATATGTTCGGCGTCTTCTTTTATGGAGATCTCGACTTTTCCATCAGGCCGGTTGTATTTTATGGCATTGGTGATGAGGTTGGAGAAAACCTGTTCCAGGGTTTCTTCGTCTCCCATCACGGTCGTCTTTCCCGTAGTGGGGGCCAAAACCAACTTGATGTTGGATGCTTCTGTCAGGGGCTGCAGCAGATCGATCTGATTTGCCAGAAGTGTTTCCAGGAGCATGGGCTTGAGCCGGTCCACCAATTGCCCGCCGTTCATGCGGGCGATGCTCAACCAGTCGTTGATCAAGTTCAAGAGTCCCTCCAGCCTGGCTCTGGCTTTGGTCATCATATCCTTTTGTTGAGGTGAGATCTCTCCGGCCATGCCTCCCAGGATGACTTCAAAATACTGAGCGATGGCGACGATAGGGCTGCGCAGCTGGTGTGAGACCATCGTGATGAAATTTTCTTCAATAAGCTTCTTTTCTCGACGCAGGGTTTCGGCTTCCTGGACCAGTTCTTTTCTCTCCACGCCCCGCCGGATAATAAGACGGAGTTCTTCGGGTGTGAAGGGTTTGGGCAGAAAATCGTAAGCTCCCCGCTTCATGGCTTCCACCGCGGATTCGACCGTGGCATAACCGGTGATGACAATGGGGATGATGTTGGGATCGATCTCTTTGACCTTTTCCAGGACCTCTAGGCCGCCGATCCCCGGCATCTTCAGATCGATCAATACAAAATCAGGGGGAGAGGCATGGATCTTTTCCAGTCCGGCCTTACCGTTTGCTGCGGAGTCTGTGTCGAAGCCTTCCTTAGCCAGGATCAAACAGCAGGCATCCCGCATGGATTCTTCATCATCTATCACCAGTACACTGTAGGTCGTTTCTTCCATTCTCATGTGCTCCGGGTACGGGGTTTTCCTTTTTCCGTGCCGAATTCATTTTTTCAAAAGCCTTTCCACACGCGAGATGAGATCCTCTGGTTTTACAGGCTTATCAATGTAGTCATCCGGACCACTCATGCCCTGCTCTTCACCCTTGAACTGAAACCGGGAGCCGGTTATTTCTTTAACCGCAGAAACGAAGATCACGGGGGTGTCTTTTACCACCTCAAAATCTTTGGAGGTCTTGATGGCATGGCAAAGGGAGAATCCGTCGAAAAGGCTGTCCATCATGATGTCCAGCAGGATAAGGTCAGGCTTTTCTTCCAAGATCTTTTCCTTCCCTTCTTTAGGATTGGATGCCGTGACAACTTGATAGAGAGCGGACTGCAGGATGGGAGTGATCGCATCTCTGAAATCGGGATCGTCGTCGATGACCATGATTTTGGCTTTTGCGTTTTCCATTGTATATCTCCTTTATTTATTGAAAACGTTATTGATAGCGAGACTGAGCTCGTCTTTTCCGAAGGATTTGATGAAGTAGAAAAAAATATCCTGCTCTCGGACCTTGGCTTCCAGTTCCTTGGAATTCCGCTGCGTGGTCATGATGATCTTGATGCGAGGATTGATATTCTTCAGGATAGGAACGGCCTCGTAGCCCTTCATTTCGAGGAGATTGACATCCAGGATGAGACAGGTGAAGTCTCCATTGGAAAGCTTTTTAATGGCATCTGTGAGAGAATCGCTGATTTCGACCTGATAATTCTGGCCTTTTAAAAAGGCCGCCATCACTGTCCTTTCATTGTGATTTGGATCTAAAATCAGGATCCTTTTTTCCGAGTTCATTTCTATTTTTTTCCTTAGGATTATTTTACTGCAAGTATTGTGCCAATATTATGGCCGTGCGAGCATAATATTATTTCATTTAACCTGTTTATTATAAATAAGATACGCCATTTCGTTTTGGCCGTTTGTTGTGAGTTATTTCTGGCCTCGTTTCCCAGCGGGGAATTATTCCTCATACCTGTTACACATCCACCCAATAGGGAGTGGTGGGTGGGGGAGGCTGGTAGGGAGGGATGGGCCCACCGTGAAGGAGGGGGGAACGGTGGGCCCAATAAGAAATATGTATGACGAGAATTAATTCGCCCAGCGGGGAAATGAATTGATGCAGGAAGAAAAAGGTGGGAAGGATTTTTTAGCTGGACGATCTGTCTTGTCGGTCATTTCTGAGTTCTCGTTATATCAGTTAGCCAGATGCTGGAGAACGGCTTGAACAGCCTGTTTTACAGCAGGGCTGAGCTCTTGATCTGCCTTAAGAGAGTCGGGCTGAATTCCCAGGTAGTAAGCATTCTTGATCTGGGGGTAGTTCATGAGTCCGCTCACCGAGGGGAGCACCCTGTGGCTGAGCGAGGTGTTCTGAAGAACAAAATTCAGAGGCAACAGGGTCACTTTACCTGGAGTTTCCTGGAAATCTAACGCATCCAGAAAGATCAAAGGTCTTTGCGGGTCTTCGATCCAGAGATCCTCTTGTTCTTCGATCTCCGCTTCCAGCAGGACGTCGGGGATTCCCTGCTTGCGTAGGGCTTCCGCCAGCTCGATACCAGCAGCGTCATCTCCCAATGTGGGATTTCCAACCCCCACGAAGATGGGAAGACCCTGATCCTGGACCTCGTTCAGTTTGATCTTCCAGTTATCGGCGGGAGCGCTTGCAACCTTGGCCATGTGAGCGGAGCAGCTGATGCAGGGATCGAACGCCCGCACCACGATATCCAGACGATCGCGCACTTCATCCTCTTTGCCTTGATCCAGCTGTTATTGAGCTGCCACATGGCAGTATCTCTCGATATCCTCTGTATTTTGGGCGGTCGGTGTGATGATGTCTACATAGGACACGACTCCATCCTGAACTTCATGATGGTGGATCAGAAGCCCG
Organism: Acidobacteriota bacterium; assembly: GCA_030609975.1. GTDB lineage: Bacteria > Acidobacteriota > Aminicenantia > Aminicenantales > Aminicenantaceae > JAUWSR01. Next base: position 10,223 of record JAUWSR010000017.1, read on the forward strand.
CGGGGGGCTTCCACCAAGCCTGTTCCCTTGCCGTCTTTGACTTCGTAGTCGACCACGGAAGCGGGATCTTCCAATTTCAGAAATTCATCCACCAGCCCTGGGATACGCTCAAAGGCATACATGATCTCCAAGGTTCGCGAGGGATTGTGGTAGAAGGGATTGGTCTTCCAGGTTTCGTTGAAATATTTTTTATACATCTCCCCGGCCTGGCCTTCCAGCCTATCGCCCAAGTTGACGATCCGGGCCAGGGCTCCGACCGTGAAGGGTTTGTCCTGGTAGAGGCTGTGTTTGGCAAAGGAGTGCGAGACGACGAATTCGTTGGTGACGGATTTGTAATCGTCTCTGGGTACGGTCTCCCCGGTGGAGATCAAGATCTCGTCGCCCCAGAAACCGAACTTGCCGCTGCCGGGTTCACAGCACATATAATTGGTTTCGGCGTTGGGTGAATTTGGATACTCGAGCCCGCAGAAAAGGTCGACGGTCTTCTGTACAAAGGGCATGAACTGGAGGGCCCGGTCCTTGATGAAGATCATTTCCTCCCGAGAGGGCCACTTTCCGAATCCGCCGATGATGGCATTTTCACCGTGGATATAACGACCGTTGGTGACCTTCATAATGTGGTTGCCGTAGTGTTTCATCTCCAGGGCGATCTGGACCTCGAACGCGTAGTCGGCGGCCATGGCGATGGCATTGGGATAACCCAGGAAGTCGGGAAGCGCCAGATAAAAGGTATGGAGCGAGTGACTCTCTATAAACTCACCCATGTGCATCATTTCGCGCAGAAGATAGGCTTTGGGGGTGATCTTGATATCCATGGCATTCTCGAATGCCCGCAGTACCGAATTCTTATGGGAACAAGTACAGATGGCACAGATACGGGGAGACATGCTGACATCTTCATCCGGAGTCCTGCCCAAAGCCAGTTTCTCGATCAGCCGCGGGCCTTCATTGATGGTGAATTTGACATCGGTCACAACTTTGCCGTCGATAGTGGCATGGATACCGCCGTTGCCTTCGACTCTAGCCAGATGATCTATGCTTATGGTTTTCATTGTGACTCCTTTTTGAATTTCTCGAAGAATTCCTGCAGCTTTGTGCCGGAGTAATTGGCCATGCGTTTCTTGATGGCTTCCATATCAAAACCTTTTTCCTGCAGGAGATAGAACTCAGAGGTGAAATTGGCGCCTTCCGCCGGGCCCCAGCAGCCGTAACAGGGAACGTTGTGGTTGGGGCAGATAGCTCCGCAGCCATCCGCGGTCAAGGGGCCCAGACAGGGGATGCCTTTGAGCAGCAGACAGTCGTTCTCGTTATATTTACAGGTAACACAAACGGGGTTAGGATAAACTTCCGGAGGACTGCCTCCCAGGGCACGTACCAGAAAGTTCAAGAACTGGTCCTTACTTACGGGACAACCAGGTAGATACAGATCCACGTCGATGTATTCATCGATCGGCTTGGAGTGCACGGCTTTGGTATGGCTCATTTCGATATCACCATAGACCTCTTTGAGGTTCTTCTGCCACTCTTCTTCGCTGAAGCGGGCCTGAATACCCCCATGGGTGGCACACAGCCCGAAGGCTACGACGACCTGGGCGCGTTTGCGGATATCCTTCAGTTCCTCGATCTCTCTCTCGGTAGAGACAGAGCCCTCCACCAGAGCGATATCGAGTTCGCCATCGATGTTGTCGCTTTTGGCCATCAAAAAGGATTGAATATCTGCTGCTTGGAAAATATCGACCAGCTCCATCTCACAGTCCAGGATAAGCAGGCCGTCACCGGCACATCCGGTCAATTCATAGATTCCGATTTTCAGTTTTTTATCATTATTTTTACTCATCGTATTCCCCTTAAATAAGCTCTCTCATATGAGTGACATCCCAGTAGCTGAACACCGGGCCTTCCAAGCAGGTGTAGATGTAATCGATGGCACAGTGGCCGCATTTGCCTACCCCGCATTTCATGCGGCGCTCTAGGGTCATCAGGATCTGATCCTTGGGGATGTCGAGTTTGAGGAATTCCTGGAGCACGAATTTATACATGACCGGAGGGCCGCAGACCACACCAACGGTGTTCTCGGGATTGATATTTTCCAGTTTCGGAAAAAGGGTGGTGACAACACCGACGTTTTCGGTCCATTGACCTGTGTCATCTCCATCCACCGTGAGGTAGCCTTCCAGGTCGTCTCTTTTTTTTATGTCCAGGAGCTCATCTCTAAAGAGCATCTCCGCAGGCCGCTTGGCTCCATGCAGCAGAATAATCCGTCCGAACAAATCACGGTTATCCAGGCAGTAGAGCAGGACCGAGCGAAGGGGAGCTGCCCCGAGTCCGCCCATCACGATCAGGATATCTTTACCCTGCATCTTCTCCACCGGAAATCCGTTGCCGTAGGGACCGCGGATACCTACAAAATCGTTTTCCTTAAGCTGGAAAAGCTTGCTGGTCACGGCGCCGGCTCTGCGGATGCAGAATTCCAGAAGGCCGGGACGGGAAGGTGTCGAAGAAATGGAAAAGGGGGCTTCACCTGCTCCCAGGACCGATATCATGGCGAACTGACCTATTTCATAGCGGAAGGACAGAGCTTTTTCCATGTCGGCGATCCGAACTTGAAAAAAGTGGACGTCATCGGTCAGGGGATAGGTACGGACGATCCGTGCCGGTTCCGGCAGAAAAGGATTGCTCTGAGCCGTTATTTTGTTTTCTGTGTTCATTTGGTCACCTCTTTACTGAGTCGATCCCAGAAAGAATCTACCTCGTTGCCATCCAGAGATTGGGCGACGGTCTTGACATTGATATCCACCGGGCAGGTGGCCACACAGCGGCCGCACCCTACACAGGCGGGCTTGCCGTATTTGGATATATATGACTGGAGTTTATGGGTGTACCAGAGTTTGAGCCGGTCGGCCCGTTTTTCTCGGAAATTTTCTCCTCCGGCCACACCCGAGTAGTTCTCGAGAGTGCAGGCATCCCAGCAGCGCTGGATGTTGGAGAAATCTTTCCCCAGGACAGGGCGGTCTTCAACGTTGTAGCAGTTGCAGGTGGGGCATACATTGGTACAGGAGCCACAGGCCAAGCAGGCGTCACCGAGTTTCTCCCAGAGCGCATCGTTGTACTTGAGCTCCATGAGGTCGGGCATGGCGGCAAAATTGATCTCTGTGGTAAAGGCTTTGTCCCTGTTCTCGCGCCTCTGAATGAACTTTTGGATGTCCGTATCGGTGAGGTCTTCTTCAAAAAGCTCCGGCTTTTCCCGGATGAGATCATCTCCGCGGCTGGATCCGATCCAGACCACATAAGTGTCCTCCAGGTCTGTGAAGAACAGGTCGTAGCCTTCTTCCACCACATGAGTATTGGTGGATTTGCACATGCAGTTTTCATCCGGCCAACAAGAGTGTCCCAGGAGAACCAGGTTTTTTCTGGCTTCCAGCCAGTAAGGATCTTCGATCTCATAGCTGTAAAATTTGTCCATGGTCAAAAAGGCATGGATGTCACAGGGATGAATACCGAAGATGATCTTCTTGGAAATGTGAGAGAAATCGGAGGTGAACTCGGATTTGCTTGCTTGGTACATATTGAATTTTGCGGGGAGCAGTATCTTCCGAGGGGGGAGGATGGTGCGGGTGTAATCGAGGTCGATCTGCGAGAAATCATCCACAGGTTGGAAGGTGTGCTTGGCGTCGTCCTTTTTGACCGGTGCCCACAGCTCCGCATCTCCTTTGATGGCTTCCAAGAAGGGAAAAAGATTGTCTTTTTTAAGTTTTACGATCTTCATTGCATCGATCCTTTCCTTCGCACTTCATTGGATGTAAAAGTGCCGGAGCAAGGTAGTCTGCAAATTCCATGCCGATTTGTGCTATTTTGACATAATTATTTTTATATCCTCTATGCTGTTGTAATTAAAGGGGATATGCTGGGATTTCAGGAGATGATATTTTGAGTCCGTAGGAAAATAAAGGGAGAGGCGGGGTATTATTCCACACCTCCTGTCCCAATTCTCCCCCCCTGGATTATTCGAGGTTGAATTTTTTGATCTTGGAGAGGAGGGTTTTGCGGTCGATGCCCAGGATCTTGGCGGTTTGGGAGCGGTTGCCGTGCTGGGATTGGAGGACAACCTTTATGTATTCTTGTTCCATCTCTTCCAGCGTTTTGTAATTCCCTCCGGTGGGCTGCAGGAAAGAGATCGAGGATCCGATGCCGTGATAGATCAGATCATCAAGTTCGATGTGATCTTTCTCGGTGAGCACGATCGCCCGTTCGATGGTATTCTCCAATTCGCGGATATTCCCGGGCCACTCGTAATCCATCAAGGCCTTTTTTGCGGCTGGCGATATCTGCCTGATACTTTTTCTGGCTTTTAAATTGTATTTGGCGATGAAATGTTCAAGCAGCAGGGGAATGTCCTCCCTACGGTCTCGAAGGGGAGGAATGTGAAGAGGAACGACGCTCAAACGATAGAAAAGATCTTCACGGAACTTGCCCGTCTTCACACATTCGGTAAGGTCTTCATTGGTGGCGGCGATAATGCGCACGTCAACCTTAAAGGGCTGGTTACTACCTATGCGTGTGATCTCCCGCTCCTGTATGGCCCGCAGCAGCTTGGCCTGGATGTTGAGACTGATGTTGCCGATCTCATCCAGAAAGATGGTTCCTCCATCAGCCACCTCGAACCGTCCGTGTTTGGTCTCATGTGCACCGGTGAACGAGCCTTTGACATGGCCGAAAAGTTCGCTCTCGAAGAGGGTTTCGACCAAAGCTCCGCAGTCGACAACCACAAAGGGGGCGTTGTGGCGGAAGCTGTGCTTGTGGATCTCATTGGCCAGCAGTTCCTTTCCCGTGCCGCTTTCCCCGGTTATAAGCACCGTGCTTTCCGTAGCGCTGACTCGCCTGACGATATCCATGATTCTGGACATGGATGAGCTTGTTCCCAGGATCATGCCGAAGTCTTTTTCCTTTTCATAGGATTTGCTCAAAGCTAGGCTTTGGGAATAAAGAGCGCGGCTTTCCAGTGCCTTTCTGACGATCACGCGCAGTTCTTCCGGACTGAAGGGTTTGGCCAGGTAATCGAAAGCGCCGCGTTTGATGGTGTCCACGGCGGATTCGATGGAAGCGAATCCGGTGACGATGATCACGGGAGTCTCAGGAGATTCTTTTTTCAGGCGTGTGAGAATCTCCTGGCCCTGCATTCCGGGCAGCCTGAGGTCGAGGAGGACCACACGGATCTCATTCTGTTTGAACAGCTTTATCCCCTGGATCCCATCTACTGAAGTCAGGACTGAGTATCCCTCTTTGTTGAGGACCATACTGCAGGAGTCCCGGATGGCCTCTTCATCATCGATGATCAGGATGTTGATGTTTTCAGAATTCATCGGCTTTTCGCTTGGCGGGAAGCCTCACGGTAAATGTGGCTCCCTGATCCGTTTGACTCGAGACTTCGATCGTCCCCTGATGTTTTTGAATGATGCTGTAGCTGATGGCCAGGCCCAGTCCCGTGCCTTTTCCCACCTCTTTGGTGGTGAAGAAGGGTTCAAAGAGACGTTTCAGATCCTCATCCTGGATCCCGAGCCCAGTGTCTTGAAACAGGACATCGATGTATTTCTCGCCGCTGTTGTGGGAGGTCGTGATCGAGATGGTTCCATCCCCATCCATGGCTTCGGCGGCGTTGAGGATGATGTTCATGAAGACCTGCTGCAGCTGGGAGTTGTCCCCCACGATCCGGGGACGATCGGATGAATAGTTTTTCTGGATGCGTATGTTTTGGAACAAAGACTGTCCCTCGACGATATACAGGGATTTCTCCACGATCTCGTTGATATCGATCTGAGACATATCGGGGTCCTTGGGCCGGGCGAAATCGAGCAGTCCCCTCACGATATCCTTGCAGCGGGACGTCTCCTTAACGATCTTTTTCAGATTTTCGTACTGGAGGCTGTCTTTTTCTGTGTCCTCCAGCAGGAGATGGCTGTAGATCAAGACCCCGCCCAGGGGATTGTTGATCTCGTGGGCCACGCCCGCGGCCAGTTTGCCGATAGAGGCCAGTTTTTCGGATTGAATGAGGTGAGCCTGCATCTTGGTCAGTTCCTGTGTACGCTCTTCCACCTTTTTTTCGAGCGTCTTTCCCCAATCGATAAGTTTAGCATTGGCGGTTTCCAGATCGGTGGTCATCTTGTTAAAAGAGTCCGCCAGATAACCGATCTCATCCGAGGAGGTAACCTCCACCTTGTGAGAGAGGTCCCCTTGGGAGATCTTTTCGGTAGCTTCCACCATCCTGTGGAGAGGTTTGATGATACGGTCGGTGGAGAAATACAGGATGACGAGCAGCAGGAAAACCATGAGGACAGCGATCAGACCAAAGCTCGCCATGACCCGGTTGGCGGTATCCAGGTAGGGTTGTTCCAGCACACCCACATACAGGATGCCGATGATCTCGTCTCGGATATTCTTGATCGGCTCATAGGCGGTGATATACCAGTCATTGACCACAAAAGCCCGGTCGATCCACGGCTTGCCCTCTATCAGCACGGCATCATTGACCTCTTTGGAGACCCGCGTGCCGATGGCACGGCCTCCCTCGGTAGTGGGCACGTTGGTTGAGACCCGCAGGTCGTGTTGAAATATCGTGGCGGTACCGGTCTCAACTCCATTGTATTGGGCTCCCTTGTACACGATCTCTTTAACCCGGTCCACGATGGTATAGTCCCGGCTGAGAAGGATGCCACCGTATAGGACACCCAAAAGGTCGTTGTCTTCATCCACGACAGAAGCAGCCGCCTTGAGTATCATGCCGCTGGTTTCCTCATTTTCAGGCCGTTCGACGGCTTTAGGTGTGGGAATGAATTTGAAATAGGCTTTATCCGCCAGGTCCTCGCCTTCTTTGATCAGCTCTTCCCGGGAGACGATCTGAGAGTGTGCCACGACCCCCCTTTTCAGAGCCCAGCGTATGATTTCATCCTGAGACTGATCGTCTCCGGCGATCTGAGGGTTTCGAGTTCTAACCAAAACCTCCCCGCTGTGGTCGGTTAAAGTCAGGATATCCAGGCCCCAGTCTTCTCGGACCCGGTTGAGATATTTCTGCAGGATATCGTATCTTTGGTTCTTTAGATAATCATGCAGACTCTCACGGTCCGCAGTGAGGCTGACGATCTCCTTGATATCGTTCAGTTTTTCGTTGTACACCATCCAAGCTGCGGACAGGTCGTGCCGCACCTTGTCTTGGGATTGGGAGATCAAGGTATTCTTGATGAGCCTGGAACCGGTCACAAGCGAGAGGAGGCCCCCAAAAATGATCACCAGTAAAAAGCTGAGGATAATTTTTGTCCGTAAAGAAAAACTTGGAAACTTCATATTTTTCTAGTGAGTTTTAAAAATTGAATTAAACGGTATTATAACGCATCTTCCAGCACGACTCAATCAGAACGAAAAAGTGCGCCGATTTTTATTTCTTACCTAGCTTCAGGTTGTTATGTATTTTCATATGCAAAAAAAAGGCCAGCCGGATGGCTGGCCTTTTTGTAAGCTTTCTGTTTAGCGCTTCAGCCGTTTAACGAGTTCGTGGTTTCTGTCGTAGACATTGATGATGATTGGCATCTCACCGGGTAAGCTGTGGGTTCCGCAGGCATGGCAGGGATCGTAGGGCCGGAAGGCCATCTCCGCCATGTTCAGCAGCCCTTCCGACACATTGCCTCCCTTGATGAAAGCCTTGGCGGCCTTTTCGATGGACATGGCGATAGCGGGAGAGTTATGGACAGTGGCTACGATCAGGTTGGCCTCCTCCATGATGCCACGCTCATCGGTCTTGTAGTGGTGGATCAGGGTTCCGCGGGGGGCTTCCACGATACCCACCCCTTCGTTCGGGGTGTTGGTCGGGATTTGGCGGATGTTGGGATCGGTGATGGTCTTGTCTTCCAGCAGCAGCTTCATAGTTTCGGCAGCCTGAAGGGTTTCGATCAGACGGGCCCAATGGAAGGCCAAAGTATGATGAGACGGCTTACCACCCAGGACCTCGAACATCTGCTCGTAGTGCTCTTGGGCAAGAGGCGTGGCCATGCCGTCCGAGGCATTCAGGCGAGCCAAGGGAGCCACGCGGTAGATGCTGGTATCTTCGCCCTCGATAAAACCCTTCCATCCGATCTTCTTCAGGAAGGGGAACTTGACGTAGCTCCAGGGTTCCACATGCTCTGCAATGTGATCGAGGTATTCATCCGGTTTGAACTTACAGAATTCTTTGCCTTTGGTATCGACCACACGGACGTCGCCGTCATAGAAGTTGAGTTTGTTGTTCTCGTCAACCAGTCCCATATAGTAAGTTTGCAGCTGGTAGGCATCACCCACGACTATGTCAACGTAATCCTTGTTCTTGAGGACAATATCATCGAAGATCTTCAAGGCGAACTGGGCGAATTCTATCGAGGATTTCGCAACTTCCAGGAACTCAACCCGGTGCTCTTCATCCAGTCCTTTGGAGACTCCCCCGGGGAGTCCGCAGACGGGATGAATGACCTTGCCGCCCAGATAATTGATGATATCACGGGCTTCTCTACGAGCTCGGATGACCTGTCCGCCGATCTCCAATCCGACCTTGCCGATCACTCCCAGGATGTTGCGTTCTGCTGCCGGAGCTTGCGGTCCGACCACAAAGTCCGGTCCGCCCAGGAAGAAAAAATGCAGGGTGTGATCCTCGAACTGGAATGCGTTATAGATGAGCTCTCTGATCTTACGACCGGTGGGTGTGGGCGGAGTGTTAAAAACCGCATCCACAGCTTTGGTCGAACACATGTGATGGGTGGTGGGACAGACACCGCAGATTCGCGGTGTGATACGGGGCATCTCTTCCACAGGGCGCCCCACTGCGAACTGCTCGAAACCGCGCAGCTCGGGGATCTGGAGAAAGGCGCGTTCCACGTCGCCGTTGTCATCCAAGAAGATCTCGATCTTGCCGTGACCTTCCAACCGTGTGATAGGGTCGATGGTTATTCTTTCGCTCATTTGATGGCCTCCATTCTTTTTCTCCGCAGAATCGATGAGGGCAGGCTGAAACGGTAAAATGTGCCGGCCGGGTCTACGATGGTGTCCACGATCTTTTCGATCTCTTTCTCGTCATCGGTATCGATGATCGAGCCCAGAGCGGCCAGGAATTTGGCGCCCTGGTCATAGACCTGATCGGTGGGGCCGAAACATCCTCTGCAGGGCATATTGGCGACGATGCAGCGTTCTCCGCACCCGGTGCGGGTAGCGGGCCCCATACATATAATCCCCTGTGCGAGGAAACATTCTTCGGGATCGATCAAAACCTCCCAGGGCCGCTTGATCTCGCTAATGGCCAGTTTTTCCGGTTTGCTGTCGTTGCGTTCACAGTCATCGCAGAGCGACTTATTGGGAGAGAGCACTGCGCCTTTGGGAGGCAGGTTGCCTTCCAGTATGGCTCCCACTGCATTCAAGATAAGATCACGGGGAGGAGCACAGCCGGGCAGGTAATAATCCACATCGATCACCTGATCCAAGGTATAAACAGTGTCGTAAAACCTGGGGAGCGTCAGCTCTTTACCGTCGACTGTGGATTTCTCCAAAGGCACTGTTCCGTCGGGATTCTCTGTGGACGGAGTGGTGTGTTAGGAGCGGTTGAAGATGGTCTCTTTGTTCCAAAAGTTGCCCAATCCCGGGATCCCTCCCAGATGAGAACAGCTGCCGTGGGCCACGATCAGCCCGGATTTCCTGCGCAGCATCTCGACCATCTCCTGCTGTTCCGAGAGCCTAATGGCACCATTGATAAAGGTAACGGCGATGGAGCCGTCCTCCATAGCCTCGACATCCTTGCGTTTGAAGTCGAGGGCCACCGGCCAGAACACGATATCCACGGCTTCTACAACCTTGAGGAGATCTTCTGCCAGGTCAACGATAGATTCCTCGCAGCCTCCACAAGAGGAACACCAGTAAAAAGCGACCTTAGGCTTCTCTGTGCTCATGTTGTCCTCCATTGTCCCAGGCTAGGGGCCCAAGTTCTTTGATCTGTTCCGTGAATTCATTGCAGACTTTCTGGAACTTGGCGCCTTCTGCGGCCGAGACCCATTCGAGTCTGAATCTGTCTGCTTCGATGCCGAACTGCTCCAGCATCTTGATTAGGAGTTTGTATCTCCTCAGGGTTTTGTAGTTGCCTTCTTGGTAATGGCAGTCTCCTGGATGGCATCCGGAGATGAGAACGCCGTCAGCGCCCTCGCTGAATGCCTTCAAGACAAACTGGGGGTCGACCCGTCCGGAGCACATGACCCGGATGATCCGCACGTTGGGTGCGTAGACCATGCGGGCGGTCCCGGCTAAGTCTGCCCCTGTATAGGAGCACCAATTACACAAGAAACCAACTATTTTAGGCTCATAGCTCTCGTTGCTCATAGTCGGTCTCCCTTCGAATTATTTCCATGTGGTTTAAAAAACCTGTCATTATAACCAAACTTAATTGTGAATTCCAATATAATCTTAGTCTATAAACATTCCTTCGATCTCAGCGAAAATCTGTACATCCCGGTAATGTTTCTGCTGGGAAGCTCCGCAGGGACAGGCGGACACGCAGGTCCCGCAGCCTTTGCAGAGAGCATCGTTGATCTCGGAGATTCCTTTTTCCTTGTCGTACGTGATGGCCGTGAAAGGACACAGGCTCACGCACAACTGGCAGCCGGCACAGAGATCTTCATCGATCTCGGCCGTGATGGGTTCAAGCTCGAAGGTTCCTTGGTCGGCCAGCGCCAGGGAGTCCGCAGCCGCCGCGCCGGCTTGGGCGACGGTGTCGGGGATGTCCTTGGGGGATTGGCAGGTCCCTGCCAGGAAGATCCCATCAGAGAAGGTGGACGATGGTGCCAGCTTGGGATGCCTTTCCAGGAAGAAGGTATCCTGAGTGCAGGAGATGTTGAAGGTCTTGGCGATGCTGTTGTGGTCGACACTGGGCTCCAATCCTGTCGACAGGATGACCATATCTACGGGGATGCGCCGGAGGGCGCCCACCAGAGTATCTTCGACCCGGATGACAAGCTTGCCTTCTTCCTCCTTCGTGAGGGGCACGTCCGTGATCTCTGAGACCCGGCCGCGGATGAACTTGGTGCCCTCTTCCAGGAGACGATGATAGAATTCTTCGTAACCTTTGCCGAAGCAGCGCATGTCGATGTAGAAATCATAAACCTCGGCGTCGGTTTTTTCCTTGAGGAGATGGGCGAACTTCAGCGAATACATACAGCAAACACGAGAACAGTATTCGTTGTAATGTTCGTCCCGGGAGCCCACGCAGTGAACGATGCCCACGGCCTTGGGTTCTTCCCCATTGGCACATTTGATCTTGCCGCCGGTTGGACCCGAGGCATTGACCAATCTTTCAAATTCAAGACCGGTAAGAACGTTGTCCAGTCTTCCGTAGCCGTAAGGGGGTATGCGCGAGGCGTCAAACTCCTTAAAACCGGTTGCCAGGATCACCGACCCTACATCCAGTTCCAGGATTTCGTCCTGCATCTCGTAGTCCACCGCATCCTTGGGGCAGACCATGGCACAGACCTTGCACTCGCCTGTCTTGAAATGGATGCAGGCCTCCTCATCGATAAAGGGAACCATGGGAACGGCTTGACGACTGGGGACACGAATGGCGGTTTCAGGGCCGAGATGAAGTTCGTTGTGGATGACCTTACGGCCCTTCAGGTCCTCGAAAGTGATACATTCGGTGGGGCAGATGTAGGCACAGGCCG